>NZ_JBHWZO010000164.1:0-13931 GCF_042728455.1 Promicromonospora sp. NPDC060204 | reverse complement strand
GCGCGGTGCCGCCCTTCTGGACCCAGGACTTGAAGGTGTGCGGGACGGCGGACGGCGGACGGCGGACGTCCGGCGGCGGACGCCGATGGCGGCGGCGCCGGGCTCACGCCGGGCGGTAGCGGTTCTCCGGGCGGCCCGTCGCGCCGTAGCGGGGCGCGACCTGGGCGTACCCCTCCGTGACCAGGTGCTCCAGGTAACGCCGGGCGCTGACGCGCGACATCCCGACCGCCTCGGCGACCTCGGCCGCCGACGCGTCGCGGGGCGCCGTCGCCCCCGCCGCCGCTCCTGTCCCCGCCCCCGCGCCGTCCGCGGCCCCGGCGCACAGCCGCGCCAGCGCCGCCCGGACCAGGTCGCGGCTGCGGCCGGAGAGTCCCTTGGGCAGTCGGTCGGCGGAGCGCGGCCCGGCCAGGAGCTGGTCCACCTCGTCCTGGTCGAGGGTGTCCTGCGCCCGGCGCACGTCCTCGCGCCGCTGCCACACCTCGTCGAGCCGCTCCCGCAGCGCGGCGGACGTGAACGGCTTGACCAGGTACGCGAGCACTCCGCCGGCCATCGCCTGGCGCACGCTGTCCAGCTCGCGGACGGCGGTCGTGGCGACGACGTCGACCGGCGGCCCCGGCAGCATCCGCAGGCGTTGCAGCACGTCGAGCCCGCCGATGTCCGGCAGGTGCAGGTCGAGCAGCACCAGGTCGGGGCGCAGCGCGGACACGAGCCGCAGCGCGTCCGCGCCGGTCCGCGCCTCGCCCACGACGACGAACCGGGGGTGGCTCTCCACGAAGCCCCGGTGCACGGTCGCGACCACGGGGTCGTCCTCGACGACGAGCGTCCGCGCCTGCCCGGTCACGACCGGGCCTCCGGGGCCTCGGCGCCCGCACGAACGCCGGCACGACCGCCGGCACCGACGCCTGCACCAACACCAACACCGGCAGCAGCACCGGCCCCCGCCCGAGCCCGCCCGCCGGCCGCGACCGCCGGCACCGGCAGCTCGACCCGCACGCACGCCCCGCCGAGGTCGCCGGTCCCGAGCACCACCTCGCCGTCGCGCCGGTCCACCACGCGCCGCACCAGGGCCAGGCCGATGCCCCGGCTGTGCTCCCGGTCGCCGGGCACCTTCGTCGAGAACCCCGCCTTGAACACCTGGTGGTGCAGCGCCGCGGGGATGCCCGGGCCGTCGTCGTCCACCTGGAGGCACAGCCGCGCGCCCTCGGTCCCGAGCAGCACGCGGACCCGGCCGTCCGGCCCCGCGGCGTCCACCGCGTTGTCGATCAGGTTGCCCAGCACGATGAGGGCGTCGGTGTGCAGCGCCGAGCCGTCCGGCGTCGTCGGCGTGTCGAGCGCGGACTCGTCCGCGACGTCGAGCGTCACGCCCCGCTCCCGCGCGGTGATCGCCTTGACCAGCAGCAGCGCGGCGATCTCGGGGGACCCGACGCCCGGCGCGACGGCGGACGCGGTGAGCAGCCCGCCGTGCCCGGACCGCTCGATGAACGCGACCGCCTCCTCCGTACGGCCCAGCTCCAGCAGCCCCGAGATGACGTGCACGGTGTTGGCGAACTCGTGCGACTGGGAGCGCAGGGCGTCCGTGAGCCCGCGGGTCTCCAGCAGGGTCGCGATGTCCTCGGGTTCGAGCAGGTAGATCCTGCGACGCACCAGGCGTGTCACCCACGCCGCGCAGAGCACCCCGACGACGGCGGACGCCGCGAGCGCGGCGAGCAGCCAGCCCCGGTCGTCGGTCAGGTCGGCGCGCAGCTCGGACTCCAGGATGCCCACGCTGGCGGTGCCGATGACGGGGGCGGGCGTGGAGTCGTCGGCCGCGTCGCCGAATACGGGCACCTTGACGCGCCACGACGTGCCCAGGGTGCCGGTCTGGGTGCCCGTCCACACCTTGCCGGACAGCGGCACGGACGGGTCGGTCGAGACCCGCTGCCCGATCTGCTCGGGGTCGGGGTGGGAGTAGCGCACGCCGTGCTCGTCGGTGACGACCACGTAGGTGACCTCGGAGGCCTCGCGGATCACCTCGGCGATCGGCTGGATCGTCGCGGCCGGGTCCTCGTCGTCGAACGCGTCGTGGATCGCGGGCAGGCGCGCGACCGACTGGGCCACGCCGGACATGCGGTCGACGTAGGCCTCGCGGAGCTGCCGTTCCTGCAGGGTGGAGGCCACGAGCCCGGTCGTGCACACGAGCACGAGCACGATGACGACCTGCAGCGCCAGCAGCTGCACCCGGAGCGTCATCGCTCTTCTCACGGGGGCCAGTGTGCACCGGTTCGTCGTCGGCGCGGTAGCCGCACGGCGTGACCGAAACGACCACAACCTTCGTTGCGACCAGAACCGGGGCGGCACGGCCGCCGCTCCCTACGCTCTCGCCCGGACGGACAGAGGACCGGCGGCGTAGCCGGCCCCGACCGTCCGCACACGCATCCGCTCGAGGAGGAGACATGCGCATCATCCGGTCCGGGGCTGCCCCCGTCGGAATCGTCCTGGCACTGGCGCTCGCCGGCTGTTCGGTCCTGGAGTCGAACGGCGGTGGCGGCGACGCCGCGATCGACGAGCTCAGCATCGTCGTGCCCGCCGGGCCCGGCGGCGGCTGGGACCAGACCGGCCGCGCCATGCAGGCCGACCTGCAGGAGGAGGGCCTGGTCGGCTCGGCCACGGTCACCAACGTGGACGGCGCGGGCGGCACGGTGGGCCTGGCGAACATCGCCAACGCCACCGACCCGAACACCCTGCTCGTGATGGGCCTGGTCATGGTGGGGGCCGTCGAGACCAACCAGTCGCAGGCCCGGATCGAGCACACCACCCCGATTGCCCGCCTCACCGAGGAGCAGGAGGTCATCGTGGTGCCGAAGGAGTCGCCGTACAAGAATGTCGACGACCTCGTGGCCGACATCAAGGAGAACGGCAAGAAGGTCTCGATCACCGGCGGTTCCGCCGGCGGCACCGACCACATCCTCGCCGGGATGCTGATGCAGGCCGGCGGCATCCCGTCGGAGAACATCGGCACCAAGCTCAACTACATCGCCTACTCCGGCGGCGGCGAGTCGCTGGCGGCGCTGCTCGGCAACAACGTGAGCGCAGGCATCTCGGGGGTCAGCGAGTACGCGGAGCAGGTCGCCGCGGGCGAGCTGCGGGCGCTCGCCGTCTCCGGCGAGGAGCGCGTCGAGGCCCTGCCCGACACGCCGACCCTCACCGAGGCCGGGTACGACGTGGTGCTCACCAACTGGCGCGGCGTGGTCGCCCCGGGCACGATCGACGACGCCCAGCGGGAGGCGCTGACCAGCACGGTCACCGAGCTCGCCCAGTCCGAGTCGTGGCAGGCCACGCTGGAGGAGAAGGGCTGGGACGACGCATTCCTCGCCGGCGACGAGTTCGACACGTACCTCGAGGGCAACATCGCGGAGTCCCTGGCCGTGCTCAAGGACATCGGGCTCGTCCGGTGACCTCGGACGGCACGGCGCCCGAGGCGCCCGAGGTGGCCGAGGCGGCCGAACGGCCCCGCCGCAGGTGGGGCGAGCTCGTGCTCGCCCTGGCCACGACGGCCCTCGGGGCCTACGTGCTGGTGGCGGCCGGGAGCATCACGGTCCCGGGCTCGACCAACACGCTCGGCCCGCGGGCGTTCCCGTACCTGGTGGGCGGCATGCTCGTCGCCGCGGGCGTCGTGCTGACCGTCCTGGTCCTGAGCGGCCGGGCTGGCGAGGAGGAGGGCGGCGAGGACGTCGACCCCACCGTCCGGACCGACTGGCTCACCGTGGTGCTGCTCGTGGTCACCCTGGTGGTCCACGTGTTCGCGATCAACGTCGTGGGCTGGCCGTTCGCCGCCGCGCTCCTGTTCGCGGGCGCGGCGGTCATCCTCGGCGCCCGCCCCTGGTGGCGCGCCGCACTGGTCGGGCTCGTGCTGGGCCTGGTCATCCAAGTGATCTTCGGCGGGCTGCTGGGGCTGTCGCTCCCGGCCGGGCCGCTGCTGGAAGGGGTGCCGTTCCTCCGTGGATAACTTCTCGGCCCTGATCGACGGGTTCGCCACCGTGCTGCACCCGATGTACCTGCTGTACGCGCTGTTCGGCGTGTTCATCGGTACGGCGGTGGGCGTGCTGCCGGGCATCGGCCCGGCCATGGCCATCGCCCTGCTCCTGCCCCTGACGTACACGCTGGAGCCGACGGCAGCGATCATCCTCTTCGCCGGTATCTACTACGGCGGCATGTACGGCGGGTCGACCACGTCGATCCTGCTCAACACCCCCGGCGAGTCCGCGTCGATCGTCACGGCGATCGAGGGCAACAAGATGGCGCGCGCCGGGCGCGGTGCCGCCGCGCTCGCCACCGCCGCCATCGGCTCGTTCGTCGCCGGCTCGCTCGCCACGGTGGCGCTCACGTTCCTGGCGCCCGTGATCGCCCGCTGGGCGGTGCAGCTCGGCGAGCCCGACTACTTCGCCCTCATGGTGGTCGCCTTCGTCACCGTGGGCGCGCTGCTCGGGTCCTCGGTGCCGCGCGGCCTCGCCGCGCTCGCCCTCGGCCTGTTCCTCGGTCTGGTCGGCACCGACACGCTGACCGGCCAGCAGCGCTTCACGTTCGGCGTGCTCAACCTGGCCGACGGGATCGACGTCGTGATCGTCGCCGTCGGGCTGTTCGCCGTCGGCGAGGCCCTGTACGTGGGCTCGCGGATGCGGCACGGCCCGGTCCGGATCATCCCGGTCGAGAAGGGCTGGCGCACCTGGATGAAGCGCGACGACTGGCGCCGGTCCTGGAAGCCGTGGCTGCGCGGCGCCGCCATCGGCTTCCCCGTGGGCACCATCCCCGCGGGCGGGGCCGACGTCGCGACCTTCCTGTCCTACGCCGCCGAGCGCCGGCTCGCCGGTCCGCGGCGCAAGCAGTTCGGCAAGGGCGCGATCGAGGGCGTGGCCGGTCCGGAGGCCGCGAACAACGCGGCGGCGTCGGGCGTGCTCGTCCCGCTGCTCACCCTGGGCCTGCCCACGACGGCGACGGCGGCGATCATCATCGTCGCCTTCCAGTCCTACGGCATCCAGCCCGGCCCGCTGCTGCTGCAGAGCGAGTCCGCCCTCGTGTGGGCGCTGATCGCCAGCCTCTACATCGGCAACCTCATGCTGGTGGTGCTGAACCTGCCGCTGGTGGGTATGTGGGTCAAGGTGCTGCACATCCCGCGGCACTACCTGTACGCGGGCATCCTCCTGTTCGGCGCGCTGGGCTCCTACGCGCTGAACTTCTCGCCCGTGGACGTGCTGCTCCTGGTGCTCATCGGCCTGGCCGGGTTCTTCATGCGCCGGTACGGGTACCCCGTGGCGCCCCTGGTGGTCGGCATGATCCTCGGCCCGATGGCTGAGGACCGGCTGCGCCGCTCCCTCGCGATCAGCCAGGGCGACCTGACCTACCTCGTCAGCAGCCCGTTCGCCGCGACCGCGTACGTCGCGATCGTGGTGCTCCTGGTCGTCGGCCTCTGGCTCAAGCGCCGGGAGCGGGCCGAGGAGGCCTAGGGTGCCCCCCATGGGTACAGCACTGATCACGGGCGGGTCCGCCGGCCTGGGCCTGGAGTTCGCACGACAGCTCGCGGCGGGCGGGCACGACCTGGTGCTGGTGGCGCGGGACGACCGGCGCCTGGCCGACGTCGCCGCCCAGCTCCGGGACGCCACGGGCGTGGCCGTCGAGGTCCTGCCGGCGGACCTCTCCGTGCCCGACGACGTCGCGCGGGTCGCCCGGCGGCTCGCCGTCGTCGGCGGCCGGCCCGAGGACGGCGACCTGCGGCCCGTCGGCCTGCTCGTGAACAACGCGGGGTTCGCCACGAGCTCGCCGTTCGCGACGGGCCGGATCACCACCGAGCGCCGGGGCATCGACGTCATGGTCAAGGCCGTCGTCGAGCTCAGCCACGCCGCCGTCGGGCAGATGCTCGAACGGGAGCGCGGCGCGATCCTGAACGTCGGCTCCGTCGCCGCCCTCACCGCGGGCGGCTCCTACGCCGCCGCGAAGGCGTACGTGCGCACTTTCACCGAGTCGCTGGCCGCCGAGCTCCGGGGCACCGGCGTCACGGCCACGGTGGTGGCCCCCGGGTTCACGCACACCGAGTTCCACGCGCGGGCGGGCATCGGCGAGTCCTCCATCATCCCGGAGTGGGGGTGGCTGGAGGCCGAGGACGTGGTCCGGACGGCGCTCGCGGACGTGCGTCGCGGCGTCGTCCTCTCCACGCCCTCGGTGCGCTACAAGGTCGCCTCGGCGGCCCTGCGGATCATGCCGCGCTGGGCAGTGCGGGCGGTCGGCAGCTACCGCTGACGGGGCGGCGTGCGCGGCCGGCCGGGGAGCGGCCCCGCCGTCAGAGCCAGCCGGCCCGCTTGAAGATCCCGTAGAAGATCCCGCCCAGGCCGATCATCCCGCCGATCGCCAGCGGGTAGCCGAAGGTCCAGTGCAGCTCGGGCATGTGCGTGAAGTTCATGCCGTAGATGGTGCCGATCAGCGTGGGCGCGAAGAGGATGGCCGCCCACGCGGAGATCTTCTTCATCTGCTCGTTCTGCTTGAGACTGCTCTCCGTCATGCGGCGCGACTCCTCGTTCTGCTCCTGCGTCACCAGCGTCGAGTGCACGTCGAGCGCGTTGGTCAGCAGCGACCGGAACGTGTCCGAGGTCCCCGAGAGCTTGATCGCGTGGTCGAGCACGTTGCGCAGGCTCCGCAGCAGCTCGACCCAGCGCTGGTCCTGGACGTCGCCGTCCGGGTGCGCGGCGTCGTCCGGGTGCGCGGCGGCGGACTGCTGGCCGGCGAACTTGCGCTTGCCGTCGTACAGGTCCTGGAGCATCTCGACCAGCGGGCCGGTGGCACGCTGGAGCCCGATCACCTCGCGGGTCGCCTCGTAGATGCGGAACGACACCTCCGGGTCGCGGGAGAAGAGCTGATCCTCGATCTGGTCGATGTCGCCGCGCAGCCGCGTGACCACGGGCCGGTAGGTGTCCACGACCTCGTCCAGCAGTGCCGCCAGGATCGCGACCGGCCCCAGGCGCAGCAGGTCCGGTTCCTGCTCCAGCCGGCCGCGCATCGCGCCGAGGTCGGGGGTGACGGACCGCCGGACCGTGACGACGAAGTCCGGGCCCACCCACGCGTGCACCTCGCCGAACTCGACGCGGTCCACGTGCCCGTCGCCGTCGTCGTCCACGCTGCGCGCGGGGTGCAGCACCACGAACAGGACGTCGCCGTAGTGCTCGGCCTTGGGGCGCTGGTGCGCGTGGATCGCGTCCTCGACGGCCAGCGGGTGCAGGTCGAACTCCGCGGCGACGGCCTCGATCTCGGCCGGCTCCGGCCACGACAGGTCGACCCAGGCGATGCCGCCGCGCTCGCGGGTCGTCTCGCAGGTCTCCTCGATGCTGGTCGGGTTGGCCGTGCGCCTGCCGTCCACGTACACCGCGTTGTCCATGATGCTCACAGCAGAACCTTCCCAGAGTCGGACGGCAACCCGGACCGTGGTCCGGATGCAGGTCCGGGGCCGGGTCCCGGCCCCGGCGGCGCGGGGCTGCGGCCGGGACGCGCGACGTACCCTTGCACCGTGAACGCTGACTTCTCCCCGACCCCGCGCGAGCAGCTCGCCGAGCTCATCAAGGAGCTCGCCGTGGTGCACGGCAAGGTGACCCTGTCCTCCGGCAAGGAGGCCGACTACTACGTCGACCTGCGCCGCATCACGCTGCACCACCGGGCCGCCCCGCTCGTGGGGCACGTGCTGCTGGACCACCTCGAGGAGGTCGGGCTCGGCACGGCCGAGATCGACGCCGTCGGCGGGCTCACGCTCGGTGCCGACCCGATCGCGGACGCGCTGCTGCACGCGGCGGCCTCGCGCGGGCAGGACCTCGACGCGTTCGTGGTGCGCAAGGCGGCGAAGGCGCACGGTATGCAGCGCCAGATCGAGGGGCCGGACATCGCGGGCCGCAAGGTGGTCGTCGTCGAGGACACGACGACGACGGGTGGATCGCCGATCGCGGCGATCGAGGCCGCCCGGGCCGCCGGCGCCGAGGTGCTGGGTGTGGCCACGATCGTCGACCGGGCCACCGGTGCGGGCGAGAAGATCGAGGCGCTCGGGGTGCCGTACCACTACCTCTACGGCCTCGAGGATCTCGGGCTCGCCTGAGCCGGAGGTGGGGCGCTCCTAGCGCAAAACAGGCGTCCCCATATCACTCCCTCGTGGAGACTTTTGCCTAGCCCTACTGTATCTTTAAGTTCATGGGGCCATTTGTCGCATTAGTCCTGCTCGTGGTCGGCGTCGTCGTCTTCACCATCGCTGCGGTACGTGTCATGGGGCGCGGGCGCACGCAGGACGTCGAGCGCTGGGCCGAGGCGAACGGCTGGGAGTACGTCGGCACCGACCCGGTGCTCGCCCAGCGGTGGAGCGGGCGGCCCTTCGGGGTCGGCCTGGACCGGACGGCGCGCGACGTGGTCCGCGGGAACGTCGACGGCTTCGACATGGTCTCGTTCACCTACACCTGGCGGTCCGGCACGGAGGGCGACACGCGTCGTATCGGCCTGCGCCGCACGGCGCACGTCGTGGCGCTCGACGCGCTCCCGGGCGAGCCCGTGGTCGACCTGTCGCCCGAGGGGCTCCGCGAGAAGTGGCAGAAGCTCTTCGGGGCGCAGGACGTCCAGATCGACAACCCAGCGTTCGACGGCCAGTGGCTCGTGCGCACCTCCGACGAGTTCTTCGCGCGCCGCGCCCTGGATGCCCGCCTCGCGAACATCGTGATGCTGCCGGACTTCCACGGCTCCCGGCTGCGCATCGAGGGGCCGTCGGTGCTGCTGTGGCGTCCGGGCCGCACGGACGCGACGTCGCTGACCGAGCGCGCCAAGCGGGTCGCCGACGTCGCGCGCATCGTGCTGCCCATGGAGAAGGGCGGCCCGCGCTTCGAGTCGGGCGGGACGATCGACGGGTTCGGGATCCCCGGCCTGACCTGACGGCTCCCGCCGGGCCGGGCCCGGCCGGATCAGACCAGGTCGACGACGTCCGCGATCGAGTTCACCACGTGGCTCGGCCGGAACGGGTACTTCTCGACCTCCTCCATCGACGTCGACCCCGTGAGCACCAGGAACGTCTGCAGGCCGGCCTCCATGCCGCCCAGGATGTCGGTGTCCATGCGGTCGCCGACCATGGTGGTCGACTCCGAGTGCGCGCCGATCAGGTTGAGCGCGGACCGGAACAGCACAGGGTTGGGCTTGCCCACGTAATAGGGCTGCCGGCCCGTCGCCGCCGTGATCATGGCGGCGACCGAGCCCGCGGCGGGCAGCAGCCCCTCCTGCGACGGCCCGGTGACGTCCGGGTTGGTGCAGATGAACCGGGCGCCGTCGACGATCAGGCGGATCGCCTTGGTGATCGCCTCGAACGAGTAGGTGCGGGTCTCGCCGAGCACCACGTAGTCGGGGTCGGACTCGGTGAGCGTGTAGCCCGCCTGGTGCAGCGCCGTCGTCAGGCCGGCCTCGCCGATGGCGTACGCGCTGCCGTTCGGGATCTGGTCCGCGACGAACTGCGCCGTGGCCAGCGCCGACGTCCAGATGTTCTCCTCCGGCACGTCGATCCCGCTGTAGGCGAGCCGGGCGCGCAGGTCGCGCGGCGTGAAGATCGAGTTGTTGGTCAGGACCAGGAACGGCAGCTCCCTGTCCCGCAGCGCCTTGATGAATTCGGGTCCGCCGGGGAGGGCCGTGCCCTCGTGCACCAGCACGCCGTCCATGTCCGTGAGCCAGGCTTCGGTGGTCCGCTCGATCATGGGCGCCAGCCTAGTGTCTTGCCGGGGCAACGGTTGCTGCCCGGGGAGGGTTACGGAGACGTAGCACTGCTACCGCTCCGTAACCCTCTTCGAGGAGTGGTGCTTGCCCCGGAGGGGCCCGCGGTTACGCGCGCGGGTCGCGCGGTGCGCCCGTCAGGGCGGCGGCGTCCGACGGCGCGGGCTCCTCGGGGGCCGTCGTCACGGCCGCCTTCTCCGCACGCCGGGCCCGCCAGATCTCGACGACCATCGGGATCACGGAGACGAGCACGATGAGGACGAGCAGCGCCTCGATGTTCTCCTTGACGAACGTGAAGTTGCCGAGCACGAAGCCCAGCAGGGTCACGCCGACCGCCCACAGCAGCGCGCCGATCGCGTTGTACGTGGCGAAGTGCCGGTACGACATCTTGCCGACGCCGGCCGCGACCGGGGCGTAGGTGCGCACGATCGGCACGAACCGCGCGACGATGATCGTGCGGCCGCCGTACCTGTCGAAGTAGGCGTTGGTCTGGTCGATGTAGGACCGCTTGAAGAGCTTCGAGTCCGGCTTGTCGAAGATCTTGGGGCCGGCCTTGCGGCCGATCAGGTACCCGGTCTGGTCGCCGAGGAACGCGGCGGCGAACAGCATGAGGCAGAGCACCGCGAGGTTGATCTGCAGCGTGCCCTGCGCCACGAGCGCACCCGCGGTGAACAGCAGCGAGTCGCCGGGCAGGATCGGGAACAGCAGCCCGGTCTCGATGAAGATGACGAGCGCGATGCCCACCAGCGCGGCGTCCCCGAACCGCTCGATGAGGTAGTTCGGGTCCATCCAGTCGATGCCCAGGAGCTGCGGCACGGGCGCGGCGTGGACGGAGGTGGCGGCCAGTCCGGACACGACTTCCGGGAGTGCGGTCGTCAGCATGCATCGAGCGTAGCGGGGCACAATGACCGGCATGACCAGCACGTCTTCCGCCCCGGGAACCGTCACAGCACCCGCACACGGATCGGCCCGGGTGGACCGTGTCTGAGCACCCGGCGACGCCGGGCGCCGAGCCCGCGGCCGAGCCCGAGGTCGGCGTCGGACCCTGGTCCGGCACCCTCCCCGACGACCCCCGCTACGACCCCGAGCTGCTCGCCGCCGGCGACCGCCGGAACGTGGCCGACCAGTACCGGTACTGGTCCGTGGAGGCTATCGTCGCGGACCTGGACACCCGACGGCACCCCTTCCACGTGGCGATCGAGAACTGGGCGCACGACCTCAACATCGGCTCGGTGGTCCGCACCGCCAACGCCTTCAACGCGGCGGGCGTGCACATCGTGGGCCGACGCCGCTGGAACCGCCGGGGCGCGATGGTCACCGACCGGTACCTGCACGTGACGCACCACCCGGACGCGGAGGCGCTGGCCGAGTGGGCCGGCGGCCTGCCGATCGTCGGCATCGACAACGTGCCCGGGTCGGTGCCGATCGAGGGGCACGCGCTGCCGCGCGAGTGCGTGCTGCTGTTCGGCCAGGAGTCGACCGGCCTGACGGCGGAGGCGCAGGCCGCGTGCGACGTCGTGCTGCACATCACCCAGTACGGCTCGACCCGCTCGATCAACGCGGGCGCGGCCGCCGCGATCGCCATGCACACCTGGATGCGGCAGCACGCCGACGGTGCGGCGTAGCGACGGAAACTCCGTTGCCCGGGGCTCGTGGCTCGGACAGGATCGTCGGGTGAACCGGCGAACCCTCACGCGCGACCGGAACTTCCTCGTCTTCTGGGGTACCCAGACGTTCTCGGTGCTGGGGGACTCGTTCTCGGTGATCGCGTTCCCGCTGCTGATGCTGGAGGCGACCGGCTCGCTGGTGCAGATGGGCCTGCTGACCGCCGTCATGGCGGCCGGGTCGCTCCTGATGGGGCTCGTCGGCGGGGCGATCGTCGACCGGTTCGACCGCCGTCGGCTCCTCATCGCGTGCGACGTTGCGCGCCTGCTCCTGTTCGCGGCCGTGCCCGTGTGCTGGGCGATCGAGCCGCAGGTGTGGCTGCTCTTCGCCGTCGCGGCCGTGGCGTCCGTGTTCGGGCAGCTTTTCCAGATCACGTACATCACGGCCGTGCCGAACATCGTGGGCAGGGACCGGGTCGCCGAGGCCAACAGCAGGCTCCAGGCCACGGCCTCGCTGGCCAGCATCGGCGGGCCGGCGCTCGCCGGGCTGGTCGCGGCGGCGTACGGGGTCACGGCGGCCATCGCCGTCGACGCGGCAACCTTCGGCATCTCGGCGCTCGGGCTCCTCGCCGTCCGCCTCTCGCGGGTGGCGCCCACCGCCACGCCGGCGGACCGGCCGGGCCTCGGCCGCGACCTGCGGACCGGGTTCGTGACGGGCGCCCGGTTCCTGTGGGGGCATCCGGTGCTTCGGGCGCTGACCGTCTTCCTGACGATCACCACCTTGTTCACCCTCGGCATGACCGACGTGATCATCTACCAGGTGCGGTACGGCCTGGGGCAGGGCGAGAACGTGGTCGGGTACGTCATGGCCGCGGCCGGGGTGGGCACGTGCGTCGCGGCGGCCCTCTCCGCGTGGCTGCGCCGCACGCTCGGGTTCGGCACCCTCTGGCTCGCCGCCATGACGCTGTGCGGTGTAGCGGCGGCCGTCCTCGCGCTGAGCCAGGACGTGCTGGTCATCGGCACCGCCGTGCTCGGGTTCTGGTTCGGGCTGATGCTCGCGGCCGTCTCCTCGATGTCCCTGCGGCAGATGATCACGCCGGACGCGCTGCTCGGGCGCGTCACCGCCGCGTTCTGGACCATCCACCACAGCCTCGCGCCGCTGGGCGCCGCCGCGCTCACGGCCGCGGCGGACCGGTTCGGGGCCTCCGGCCCGCTGCTCGCCGTCGCGGTCGTCTACCTCGGTGTGGTCGGCGTCGCCTTCTTCACCCCGATCCGCAGCCGCAACCCCGAGGACGGCCCGGTCGACCACCCGGCGACCTGACCTCGCGCGGAGCCCGACCGGAGCCTGACCGGAGCCCGCACGCAGCTCGTCCGGGGCCCGCCAAAAGTCGAGAACCACAGTGTTTCGGCCGTTCGACTGTCGAACGACCGCACACGACTGCCTGTGGATCATGGCAAGATCGATGGTGCATCCCCGGGCGGCCTTGGACACGCTTGCGACCGCCCACCTCATCATTCGTTTGGAGTTTCGCAGATGCCCATCGCAACCCCTGAGGTCTACGCCGAGATGATCGACCGGGCGAAGGCCGGCAAGTTCGCCTACCCCGCGGTCAACATCACCTCGTCGCAGACCGTTACTGCCGCACTTCAGGGCTTTGCCGAGGCGGAGTCGGACGGCATCATCCAGGTTTCCGTGGGCGGCGCCGAGTACGCGTCGGGCTCGACGGTGAAGGACCGGGTCTCGGGTTCCCTCGCGCTGGCGGCATACGCCACCGAGGTCGCCAAGGGCTACGGCGTCAACATCGCCATCCACACGGACCACTGCACGGCCGACAAGCTCGACTCCTGGGTCAAGCCGCTGCTGGCCATCGAGGCGGAGCAGGTCAAGAACGGCGGCCTCCCGACGTTCCAGTCGCACATGTTCGACGGCTCCACCGTGCCGATCGAGGAGAACCTCGTGATCGCCGCCGAGCTGCTCGAGCTGTCGCAGGCCGCGCGCACGATCCTCGAGATCGAGATCGGCGTCGTGGGTGGCGAGGAGGACGGCCACACCGCCGAGATCAACGACAAGCTGTACACGACCCCCGAGGACGGCCTGGCCACGATCAAGGCCCTCGGCGCCGGCGAGAAGGGCCGCTACCTGACGGCGCTCACCTTCGGCAACGTGCACGGCGTGTACAAGCCGGGTGCCGTGAAGCTCCGCCCGGAGATCCTGCTCGACATCCAGAAGGCCGTCGGCGCCGAGATCGGCAAGGAGATGCCGTTCGACCTGGTGTTCCACGGTGGTTCGGGCTCGACGGCGGAGGAGATCGCCGCCGCCGTCGACAACGGCGTCATCAAGATGAACATCGACACCGACACCCAGTACGCGTTCTCGCGTCCGGTGGCCGACCACTTCTTCAAGAACTACGACGGCGTGCTCAAGGTGGACGGCGAGGTCGGCAACAAGAAGGCCTACGACCCGCGCGCCTGGGGCAAGACGGCAGAGGCCGGCATGGCCGCCCGCATCGTCGAGGCCTGCCAGCAGCTGCGCTCGGCCGGCCACAAGATGTGAGCACTCCGCTCATGTGATCGGTAGAAGGT
>NZ_JBHWZO010000163.1:0-14192 GCF_042728455.1 Promicromonospora sp. NPDC060204 | reverse complement strand
TCTTTGGACCGCCCCAAAGAGAAGAAACCCGGGCCTCAAAGGGGAGTGGGGACAGGCCCGTTCGCTAGTCCGTGGCCTGGGCGTGTGCCACGTTGCGCAGGGACCGCCAGACCAGCGCGAGGGTGATCCCGGCGCCGGCGCACGCGAACCACCACGGGGCGACGAGGCCCCAGTGCTCGGCGATGACGCCGCCGATGCCCTGCCCGAGGACGAGACCGCCGAACACGCAGATCATGTTGATGGAGGCGACGCGGCCCTGGAACGCTTTGGGCACCGCGCGCTGTCGCACCGTGGTGGACAGCGTGCCCCAGACGAAGGCGTAGACGCCGAACTCGAACATGATGACGATCGCGACCCAGCCCGTGGTGGTCAGTGCGAACGCCCCGTGGGTGAGCACCTCCAGCGTCAGGCAGACGCGGATGAGCGTCGCCAGGTTCACGTGCCGCTCCAGCCAGCCGTACGACAGCACGCCGACGACGCCGCCCACCGCGCTCGCCGTGGTGAGCAGGCCGTAGCCGACCTCGCTCATGTGCAGGTGGTCCAGCGAGTACTTCACGAGCACGCCCCACGGGGCGGCCCAGGTGATGTTGAAGACCAGGATGACGATGGACAGCGTGCGCACGGGCGGGTTGCGCCAGACCCAGCGCAGGCCCTCGGCGATGTCCTTGCGGACGTGGGTGTCGGCGTCGCGCACGTTGACGAACGACACGCCGGGCGGGGCCGTGATGCGGGAGACGAGCACGATCGCCAGGGCCGCGCAGACCACCTGGATCGCGAACGGCCAGACCATGCCCGCGGCGAAGAAGAACGCGCCCAGCGGCGGGCCGATGAGCTGGTTCGCGCCGAGGAAGCCGGCCTGCATGCGCTGGTTGCCGGCGCCGAGGTCGGCGGGCGCCACGAGGGTGGGCAGGAGCGTCTGCTGGGTGGTGTCCGCGAAGACCTCGGCGGTGCCGTAGAGGAACATCGCGGCGAGCACCATGCCGATGCTCACGGTGCCGGTCCCGATGAAGACGCACAGGACGGCGATGACCAGGGCCCGGAACGCGTTGGCGACGATGACGACGCGGCGCCGGTCGAGCCGGTCGGCCAGGGCCCCGGCCCAGAGGCCGAGCAGGAGCCACGGCAGCCGCTGGAGCATCGCGGCGAGGGCGACGAGGAAGGCGGAGTCGGTCTGTGACGCGACCAGCAGGGGTCCGGCGGCGAGCGCGATGCCGTCGCCGATGTTGCTGGTCCACGACGCCGAGACGAGCCAGCGGAACGGCCGGCCGAGCCGGCGGGGGAAGACTGCCTCGACGAGTGCGCTCACAAACGTTCGAGTCTAGGAGGCGCCGTCCAGGCTTTTTTCCGGGTCCGACCTAAGGGCCCCGGAACGGCGAGATGTCGCGGTTGAGAGGGTCCTGAGCGAGGCGAAAACTTGCACCTCGACAACGTTCTTGTGACCTGTTTGCCGCAACCTGGACGATCGTCCGAGTCGGTGTTGACGTCCGCCTGGAACAGGTGCAGACTCTCACAAGACGGTGCGCATCGCCCGCCCCCTGCGCGGTGCGCACCGTCATTACCCCGGTGGACTTCGGTCCACCTGCTGAGCCCCTTCGGACCCCCTGCCGGAGGGGCTTTTGCATGCCCCGCGCCACCCCCGCACCACCCCGCACAACGGGTCAGACACACAGGTCACCCGGGTGACTTCTGGGTCTGACACGCCGGGGACGGCGGGGGCGCGGCGTGTCGCGCGGCGTGGCGTCCGGCCCTTGCGGACACCGCGCGGTTAGTTTGCTGGGGTGAACGCTGCACGCCGCCAGACCGCAGCCGCTCCCGAGATCTCGGTCGACCTGTCCGAGGAGCTCTCGACCGCGCTGAAGGACGAGAACGTGGACCCAGCCGCTGAGCTGGCCGCGTCGGAGGCCCCGGGGTCCACGCCGGACGCCGTCCGGGACCCCATGGCCGAGTCGGTCGCGCAGTGGCGCGCCGGGCTCGTCCGGCTCGCCGGGGGATCCTCCCTGGCCGACGTCGGACTTCTCGGCGAGGCCGTGATCGACCTGTCGGCCGCCCATCCGTCGGGGGTCGCCCAGCTCTTCGCGGGCCGGCCCACCCGGCTGTCCAACCTCGTGCGCGAGGCCGGCGCGCTGCCGACCGCCCGCCGTCGGGCCCGGGCCGTCGCCGCGCGCTCCGCGGAGCACGCGCAGCGCTACGGGGTCTCGCCCACGTACCTCGCGATCGGCGTCGCGACCTGGACGGAGCGGCCTACCGCGGGCGGTGGCACGAACGCCGCCTCGGACGACATGGAGGCCCTGACCCGGGTGCTCGGCCCGTCGTCCGCGAGCTCGGCGGCCTCCGCCGCGGAGCCGGGCGGGGACTCGGCCGACAGCCCGGCCGACGCGCCGGCCCTGACCGGGTCCGTGCCGATCGTGACGCTGGCGATGCCCGCGGGCGGCGCCCCGGCGTCGGACGAGGACGACCAGGAGCCGCGCGTGGTGCGCGCGCCCGTGATCCTGCGGCCGGTCATGCTGACGCCCCGGAGCGACGGCGAGGGCGACTACGACATCACGCTCGACCCCACGGCCGAGATCAACCCCGTGGTGGCGCGCACGCTGCGCGCCCACGGCGCCCTGCTCGACCCGGTCGCGCTGGCCAAGGCGACGTTCACCCTCGCGGGCTTCAACCCGACCGACGTGCTGGACCGGGTCGCGAGCCTGGGCTCCGCGGTGCTGGGCGAGTTCCGGCTGGACCGGCGGGTGCTCGTGGGCACCTTCGTGCACCCCGGCCAGGTGCTCGTCGACGACCTCGACGAGCTCGCGCCCAGCCTGGGGGACCACGAGGTGGTCTCGGCGCTCGGCGGCGTGGACGCTTCGGTGACCAAGCTCGGCAAGGTGGAGCTCCCCGAGCCGCGCGTGGGCGACGCCGACCCGGCGCACGAGCGCGGCGTCGGCGACCTGGACCCGCACCAGCGGCACGTCGTGGACGCGCTCGCGACGGGCAGCCACCTGTTTGTGGACGCGCCCGTCGGGTCCGACGTCGCGGGCACCCTGTCCGCCGTCGTCGCCGAGGCGAACGCGAGCGGCCGGTCCGTGCTGTACGTGCCGGGGCACCGCCGGGCCGCCGACGCGCTGGCCGCCCGGCTGGACATGCTCGGCCTGGGCGGGCTCCTGCTGGACATCGCGCCCGTGCCGACCTGGCGCACCTCGACGTCGCGCCGTCTGCTGGAGGCGATGGCGCCCGCGCAGGAGCGCATCGACACCGACGAGGTCGCGCGCGTCCGGGACGCCCTGATCGGGTCGCGGGCCCAGCTCTCCGGCTACATCGGGGCGCTGCACCGGGTGCGCGAGCCGTGGCGGGTCTCGGCCTACGACGCCCTGCAGGCGCTGGCCCGGCTCACGTCCGAGCGGCCCGCGCCGGCCACGCGCGTACGGCTCGGCTCGGAGTCGGTGCTGGCCCTCGGTGCGGAGCGGCGCGCCGAGCTCGCGGCCGACCTCGAACGGGCGGCCGAGCTGGGGGCGTTCACGCTCAGGTCGACGTCGAGCCCGTGGTTCGGCGCGCACATCCTGACCGACGACGACGCGCGCTCCGCGCTCGCCCGCGTGACCCGCCTCGGCGAGCACACGCTGCCGGAGCTGCGCAAGCAGATCGAGTACGTCTCGAAGGTGACGGGCCTGGTCGAGGCCTCGACGGCCCGGCAGTGGGGCGAGCAGCTCGCGATGCTCGGCGGCATGCGGGGCACGCTCGACGTGTTCCAGCCGATGGTCTTCGAGCGCACCGCGGCCGACATGGTGCAGGCCACGGCGTCGCGCAAGCAGCGCGCCGACCAGGGTGCCGAGATGGGCTGGTTGGAGCGGCGCCGGCTGAAGCGGCGCGCCCGCGAGATGGTGCGACCGGGCGTGCGCGTGCCGGACATGCACGCCGCGCTCGTCGAGGTGCAGCGGCAGCGCGAGGTCTGGCAGGCGCAGTGCCCGCGCGGCGGCTGGCCCACCCTCCCCGAGGGGCTGGCGGGCGTCGAGGAGACCTACGAGGCGGTGCGCATCGACCTCGAGGCGCTCGAACCCGTGCTGCGGTCCTCGCAGGCGGGCGGCGAGCTGCTCGACCTCGACCTGTTCGCGCTGGTCCAGCGGCTCGCCTCGCTGTCCGAGACGCAGGACGCCCTGGCCCCGCTCCCCGAGCGGACGGCGGTGCTGCGGCGCCTGCGCGCGTCCGGCCTCGGCGAGCTGGTCGACGACCTCGGTGAGCGCCGGGTCGAGGCCGACCTGGTGGGCCCGGAGCTGGAGCTGACGTGGTGGTCGTCCGTGTTCGAGCAGATCCTGGCCGTCGAGCCGGACCTCGCCGGGCAGGACGGCGCCGGGCTGGACGCCCTCGCGGGGCGGTTCCGCGAGCTCGACCGGCGGCACGTCGACTCGCTGTCGGCGCCCGTGCGGGCGGCGGTGCGGGCGCACCTCGGCGCTGCGATGCGCGACGAGCGGGAGGACGCCGAGGGCCTGTACGCGACGCTGGTCGGCGGGGGCCTGAGCTCCATGCGTGACCTGGTGACCGGGCACGGCTCGACCGTGCGGCGGCTGCGGCCCACCTGGGTGTCGACCCCGACGATGGTGCCGCACCTGCTGCCCCCCGAGCGCTCCGCCGACCTGGTGATCCTCGACGCGGTGCAGCACGTGCCGGTCGAGGTCGTGGTCCCCGCGCTGGCACGTGGCCGCCAGATCGTCGTGGTCGGCGACCCGCGGTCGGCGTCGGGCACCGCGGTGCGCGACCTCGCGCGGCTGCTGCCCCGCGTGACGCTGCAGCCGGAGCCCGCCCGGCGGGACCCGCGGCTCACGGCCCTGCTGGCCGAGCACGGTTACGAGGGGATCATGCGGCCGGCGCCGCTGCCGCGCACCGAGGCGCTGGTGCACTTCTCGCTCGTGGACGGAACGGGCATGCCCGACCCGGTCTCCGGCACCGTCGAGTCGACGAGCGCCGAGGTGGAGCGGGTGGTCGATCTGGCGATCGAGCACGCGATGACCCGGCCCGAGGAGACCTTCGGCATCGTGACCGTCACGGCCGCGCACGCGGACCGGATCCGGGAGCGGCTGCTCGCCGAGGTCCGGGCCAACCCGGCGCTGGCGCCGTTCTTCGCGGGCTCGCGCCCCGAGCCCGTGGTGGTCGCCGACGTCACCGGCGTGGCCGGCCTGGCGCGGGACACGATCGTGCTCACCCTCGGTTTCGGGCGGACGCCGCACGGGCGTGTGCTGCACCGGTTCGGCGTGCTGGGCGAGGCCGGCGGCGACGCGATGCTGCTCGGTTCGCTGGGGGCGGCGCGCAAGCGGCTGCACGTCGTGTCGTGCTTCCCGGCCTCCGACCTGGACGCCGAGCGGCTGCGCGGCCCTGGGCCCCAGATGCTGGCGCGGGTGCTGTCGTTCGCCCAGGAGCGCTCCGGCCTCGCCGACCAGGTGGAGATCGGCAACGGCGTGGACGTGGCGCGGTCCGTGGACCGGCTGGTCGTGGACCTGGGGGAGCGGTTGTGGCGCTCGGGCCTCGTGGTCGAGACCGACTACGGCCTGCCCGGCGGCGACCGCATCCCGCTCGCCGTCGGACACCCCGACCTGCCGGGCGAGCTGCTGGTGGCGGTCCTGACCGACGACGCCGCCTACGTGGCCGAGCCCTCGATCCGCGTGCGCGACCGGCAGCTCGCCGAGCGGCTCGAACGGCTGGGCTGGGTGGTGGCGCAGGTGTGGTCCGCGGCCGCGTTCCTGGACCCGGACGCGGAGGGCGAGCGGCTGCGCCGCGTGGTGCTCGCGGTGCGGGACGCCCGGGTCGGCCTGTCCGGGGGCGTGCCACCGGCCGCGGAGCTGATAGTCCCGCAGATCCTGGACGACTAAGCCCTCCCCGCAACCCGTTGAGTGCTGGCTATTTGCGCTCTCGGAACGTTTCGACAGCGCAAATACCCAGCACTCAACGGGTCGGGCGGGTCGTGGGCGAGAATGGTGCGGTGAGCGAGTCCGAGAACCGACCTGCAGAGCCCGCACCGGCCGGCGCGACGGCCCGGCGGCGCGGGCCTCGGCGGGCCGTGCGACGCGGGACCGAGCGGGAGGCCGTGCTCGGTGTGAGCGCCGACGAGCGTCCGGCCGGCTGGGGCGACGGGGCCGACGGCGGCCCTGGCTCGTCCGACGGCGGCGGGCACGGATCGAACGACGACCAGCTCCGCCGCGACGTCCCGCCGCACTGGGGCTGACCGGGGCCCGGCGGGTTGCCGTCGGCGCTGCGCCGTGCGATCGGTCGGCCGACCCGCGGGGTGCGCCGTGCGGGCGGGTCAGTTGGAGCCGTTGTCCGACCGTGCGCCCGACGAAGCACCGGCCTGGACGCGGAGCAGGTCGCGGATCTCGGTGAGCAGCACGACCTCCTCGGCGAGGGCCTCCTCGACGGCCTCCTCCTGCGCGGGCTTGCGCAGCGACTTCAGCTTGTTGATCGGGAGGACGACCAGGAAGTAGATCGCCGCGGCGACGATCAGGAAGTTCAGGACCGCCTGGAGAAACTCGCCGATGCTGAACTTAGCGTTGTTGATCACGAAATGTCCGACGCCGGAGATGTCCGTCTGGCCGAAGACGGCCGCGATCAGCGGGTTGATGATGCCGTCGAGCAGGCCGGTGACGACCGCCGTGAACGCGGTGCCGATCGCAATACCGACCGCGAGGTCGATCACGTTCCCGCGAGCGATGAACTCCTTGAAGCCGTTGAACAGGTCACGCATGGATCCCCCTGGGTGTCTCAAGTCGGTGTGGGTCGGCGTTGGCCGGAACCTCGACGGAGATTGTGGTGGAAATTCCGGTTCGGCGCATGTGCAGGTGGACATTCGCTCTCTTTGACCGGTGCCGTTCTTGGGGTTGTTTCCGCGGCGACCACCGGGTTCACCTATGGCACCAGCACCGCCGTCACCGAGCCCCAGCCCGAGACCGCCGACAGCTCCGGAGCCTCCTCGGGTGTCACCGCGACGAGCGTGACCGGACCCTCGCCGTCCGACACGGGGCCGAGCAGCCCGCCGGCGTCCTCCGGCTCGCGCCCGGCGGGTACGGGCAGCACGCGCGCGTCCCGGGCGAGGTACCGGGGCTCGCCGTCCGGCTCGCTGCCCGACGTCGTCCCGGTGAGCAGGTCCACGCGGTCACCAGGGCGCAGCAGGGCGGCGACGGCGTCGTCGGACAGGCGGACCGGTACCACCACGGTGCCGCGCGGTGCGGCGGCGGAGACGCCGTCGTCGGACACGAGGGAGGCATGCAGCGGAGCGCCCTTCGGCAGCCCGACGACGGTGGCGCGGCCCAGCAGCTCCCGCACCGAGTGCAGGGCGCCGGGCGGGGCGAGTTCGGCCGCGACGGCGCGCACAGCGACGTCTTCCCTGGTCAGCTGTGTTCCGGGCGCTACAGCACGGGCCGTGACGGCGACGTCGACCGTCGGGGGCGGCGGTGGGCGCAGCAGGTGGACCGTCAGGGTGGCGGCGAGGCCGAACAGGGCGGCCGCGAGGGCGAACCGCCAGCGCCACAGGATGCGTCGTGCACGCCGGGACGCCGGCGAACCGGGTCGGCCCCGACGAGACGGGCCTGGCCGGGACAGCAGGACGGCGAGGCCGGCACGCGGCGGCCGGCGCGATGTGCCGGCTCGGTTCCACGAGGCGCTGGAGTCAGCGTCGCGCGGAGCAGCCCGTGCGCCCCACGGCGTGCGCTGTCCGGTGCCGCGCGGCGCGCCGTGGCGTGCGGCCGGTTCGGCGAGCGTGTCGAGAAGTCCCATGCCGCCGACGTTAGGCAGGCGGTACGGGGTCGCGGGGCCGTCGTCGGGCAGCCTGTGCACGAAGGAGCGAAAACCGAGCCTGTGGTCGGGCTCGCGCGCCTGGAAGCTCGTCAGGCGTGCCGGTCGACCGGCGGCAGCACGTCTGGATCAGGCTGTTGGCCACGGTGTCGGCCCGTCGCCGCGATGGTGGGAGTTCGGACCGAGGTCGACACATTCCTCCGAGGTCGGCAGTCGGCATCCAGGTCGGCACAGCACTGTGCCGACCTGGATGCGAAGTGCCGACCTCGGCGGACCTGCCTGCTCGAACTGCCGATCTCGCGGGGCCCGGGCGCCGGGACTGCCGGCGGCACCGCCCCGACGGGCGCCGCCCCGGGTCACCTCAGGACGAGGCGGCCTTCGACGAGCTCGAACCGCTCGACCCGGTGGACGAGGAGCTCGACGAGCTCGACGACGAGCCCGAGGCCGACCCGGAGGAGCCCGATCCCGAGTCCGAGGACGAGGACGACGAGCCCGACGAGGACGACTCCGACTTGCCCGCCTTCACCGTGCTGCTCGTCGACGTGCTCCGCGAGTCGGTGCGGTAGAAGCCGGAACCCTTGAAGGTGACGCCCACGGAGCTGAACACCTTGCGCAGCCTGCCCTGGCACTCGGGGCAGACGGTCAGCGACTCGTCCTTGAACTCCTGGTGGATGTCGAACGCGTGGCCGCAGTCGGCACACCGGTACGCGTAGGTGGGCACGTGCACTCCTCTGGGACGTCAGGGCGGCCGGGGCGTCGCGCGCTCACAGGACCGTCGCCTGGCACTCGGGGTTTCCGAGTGCCAATAGTAACGGTCGAGCGGCGGGGGATAGTCCCAGGATCTCCCGAGGCTGTTCACCCAAGCACGTTCACCCAAGCCCTGGGGCGGACGGTAGTCTCCACTGCGTGTCCGCGACCACTCCCGCCGAGCCAGTAGAGCCCGTCGAAAAAGCCCCGTCCACCGGTGCACGGCCCGCCAAGCGCCGTCGGACTCGCACCACCCGCGTCCGCCAGTTCCTGGTCGGAACGACGGTCGTCGTCCTGCTGGCGCTGGTCGCCGTGACGACCTTCGGATGGCTCACCGCGCGCCGTCCGCTGCCGGAGCACTCCGGGGAGGTGCAGGTCGAGGGGCTGAGCGCGGACGTGCGCGTGAGCCGCGACGCCCAGGGCGTGCCGCAGATCTACGCCGACACCGCCGAGGACCTGTTCCGGGCGCAGGGCTACGTGCACGCGCAGGACCGCTTCTTCGAGATGGACTACCGCCGCCACGTGACCGCGGGCCGCCTGGCCGAGCTGGTCGGCAACAACGCCGACGCGATCCAGGCCGACAAGGTCACACGCACCTTCGGCTGGCGGCACGTCGCCGAGGAGGAGTTCAACATCCTCGACGACGAGACCCGGCAGTACCTCCAGGCCTACGCGGACGGTGTGAACGCCTACCTCGAGAACCGCAGCCCCGGCGAGACGGCCGTGGAGTACACGGTGCTCGACGTCAGCGTCGAGGTGAACGAGCCGGAGCCGTGGGACCCGATCGACTCGCTGGCCTGGCTCAAGGCCATGGCCTGGGACCTGCGCAGCAACTACGACGACGAGCTCGACCGGGCGCTGGCCTACAGCACGCTGGACGACGCCTCGCGCGTGGCGGAGCTGTTCCCGGCCTACTCCGGCACGGGCAACGCGCCGATCCTCGACCCGGCCGAGGCGGGGGCGCAGGCGAACGTCCCGGCGGGCACCGAGACGGCGTCCGCCACCGAGGAGGTCTACGGGAGCGCGGACCTCGCCGACGCCCTCGCATCGGCGCAGAAGGCGCTCGACGCCGTGCCGGTGCAGATCGCACGCGGTGAGGGCACGGGCTCGAACTCGTGGGTGGTCTCGGGGCAGTACACGGAGTCGGGCAAGCCGCTGCTGGCCAACGACCCGCACCTCGACCTCGCGGCGCCCGGCATCTGGGCGCAGGTCGGCCTGCACTGCAACCAGGTGGGCCCGGAGTGCCCCTACGACGTGTCCGGCTTCTCGTTCTCCGGCTTCCCGGGCGTGATCATCGGCCACAACGCCGACATCTCCTGGGGCCTGACCAACATGGGCGCCGACGTCACCGACTTCTTCATCGAGCGCGTCCGCAACGACACGTACCTGCGTGGCGCGGACGAGTGGGTCCCGATGGAGAAGGAGACGGAGGTGATCCGGGTCGACGGCGGCAGTCCGGTCGACCTGGAGGTCCGGCGCACCGTGCACGGCCCGATCATCTCTACCGTGATGGACGAGGCGCAGATGGACGCCGTGCGCAGCTCGCCCACGGAGACCGGCACCGAACTGGGCCAGTACGAGATCTCGCTGCAGTGGACGGCGCTCCAGCCGGGCCACACCGCGGACGCCGTGTTCGCGATGAACCGGGCCAAGACTCCCGCCGACATGAAGGCGGCGGCCGCGAAGTTCGAGGTCCCGGCCCAGAACATCGTGTTCGCGACGACGGACGGGCACATCGGCTACCAGGCGCCGGGCAAGATCCCGGTGCGCGCGAGCGTCCCGGGCGCCGTCGAGTCGGACGGCACCTGGCCGCGTCCCGGCTGGGACGCCCGCTACGACTGGACCGGCTTCGTGGACCCGGCGCAGATGCCCGGCGTGGTGGACCCGAAGGAAGGGTTCATCGTCGCGGCGAACCAGGCGGTGCTGCCCGGCGGCAACGGCCCGTTCATCAGCCGCGACTGGGACTACGGCTATCGCTCGGAGCGCATCCGCACCCTGATCAGCGACCGGATCGCGGAGGGCCGCAAGCTGACGGCCGCCGACATGTCCGAGTTCCAGATGGACCAGTGGAGCGTGTTCGCCGACACCCTGGTGCCCGTGCTCCTCGAGGTGAATCTCCCGGCCGGCTACGACTCGGACGGCCAGGCCCTCCTGGCCGACTGGGACTACTCCATGGACGAGGACTCCGCGGCCGCGGCCTACTTCGCGGCGGTCTGGCGCAACCTCCTGCGCACCACCTTCAACGACGAGCTGCCCCAGTCCATGTGGCCCGACGGCGGCAGCCGCTGGCTCGCCGTCATCCAGGGCATGCTCGACAACCCGAACGACGCCTTCTGGGACGACCAGTCCACGGTGGCGGTCGTCGAGAGCCGGGACCAGGTGCTGACGGAGGCGCTGACCAGCGCCCGCCAGGACCTCACGGTCGAGCTCGGCAAGGACACCAGCGACTGGGAGTGGGGCACGCTGCACCAGCTCCGGCTGCAGCACCTGGTGCTCGGCGGCCCGGGCGTCCCGGCCCCGATCTCGACCTACATGAACCCGGCCCCGGTCAAGGTCGGCGGCGGCTCGTCGATCGTGAACGCGACGTCCTGGGACGCGGCCAGCGGCAGCTTCGAGGTGACCAGCGGCCCGTCGATGCGCATGGTCGTCGACCTCGCCGACCTGGACGCCTCCACCTGGGTGGTCGTGACCGGCACGTCGGCGCACCCGGCGTCGCCGCACTACGACGACCAGCTCGGCGCGTGGGCGGCGGGGGAGACCTTCCCCTGGCCGTTCACCACCGAGGCCGTGGGGCGCGCCTCCGAGGACGAGCAGACCCTGACGCCGTAGCGGCGTCGGACGCCCGCCCTGACGCCGTCCGGCACCTGCCGGACGGCGTCCGGCGTCGCCCCGCCGGAGCGGCGTCAGCCCAGCCAGCGCCAGTCGGTCGTGGTGGCGACGGCGTGGACCAGGATGTCGTGCTCCTCGCGCGGCAGCGGGTGGTCCGCGGCGTCGTACACCTCCTCGGGGAAGACGACGGCGACGACCTTCGCGCCCGGCCGCAGGTGGGTCAGCGCGCGGTCGTACCAGCCGCCGCCCTGCCCGAGCCGCACCCCGCGGGTGTCGACGGCGAGAGCGGGCGCCAGGACGACGTCGGCCAGCTTGACGGCGTCCGTGCCCAGCGCGGGGCCGCCGGGCTCCGGAGGGCGGCCGGGGGCGCGCTCCAGGAGGTCGTCCGGGCCCGTGTAGTCCGCCCAGTCGCGGGCGAGGCCGGCGCCGAGCACGGGCAGCAGCGCGCGGACGCCGCGGTCCGCGAGGCGGTCCAGCAGCGGCAGCATGCCGGGCTCGGCGCTGCGGGCCGCGTACGCCGCGACGCACCCGGCGTCGCGCACCTCGGGGATGGACTCGATGACGTCGGCGAACATCTCGGCGGCCTCCGCCCGGCGCCGGGCGGACCGCACGCCGCGCTGGGCGCGGATCGCGCGGCGGAGCTCCTCCTTGGCGTCGCCCGTCTCCATCCCGGGATGGACGGGGTAGGGCTGTGGCGTCGGAACAGAGATGCCGCTCATGACCGCTATTGTGCCAAGACTCCGAGACTGGATTGTTACGAACGGCGCACGAAGAAGGCGAGAACATGACCGAGCGGCTGCTCGACGGGTCACAGGCCACCGAGCGTGGTAGACCCTCCTCCAGCGAGGGAAACCTCACGGGGCGTGGCAGGGGGCGAACGATGTTGCCGTCGAATAGGTCGGACGTGCCGGAAGGCACCACGGGAAAGTTTGTGAAGGGGTGGACGGTGGCCAAGCCATGGCCGGTGACGCTGCGTGAGGACACGCCGGCGGGGACTGTCGTGCTGCGCCCGCTGCGGCGTCGGGACGCGACCGACTGGTCGCGCCTGCGGGCCGAGAACGCGGCCTGGCTGGAGCGTTGGGAGGCGACGTCGCCCGGCGCGAACCGGTACATCGCCTCGACGTTCGGCGAGTACGTGCGGTCCCTCTCGGCGCAGGCCCGCGCGGGCACGTCGCTCCCCTTCGGCGTGGAGCTCGACGGCGCCCTCGTAGGGCAGCTGACGGTCGCGTCCATCACCTGGGGCTCCATGTGCTCCGCGAGCATCGGCTACTGGGTCAGCCAGTCCGTGGCCGGGCGCGGCGTGATCCCGACGGCGGTCGCGATGGCCACGGACTACGCCTTCTTCCTGGGGCTGCACCGCATCGAGATCAACATCCGGCCCGAGAACAAGCCGAGCCTGCGCGTCGTCGAGAAGCTCGGCCTGCGGGACGAGGGCGTGCGCGAGCGGTTCCTGCACATCCAGGGCCAGTGGCGGGACCACCGCACCTTCGCGGTCACCCGCGAGGAGGTTCCCGAGGGCCTGCTGGCGCGCTGGCAGCGCCTGCGCGAGGCGCTGTGACGGCAGGACACGCCGTGCGCGGTGCGGCGGGGCGCGGCGATGCTCGCCTAACGTCGTGTCGTGGAATCGACCGCGGGACTCACAGCCGTAGCGCTGTTCGTCCTGTGGCTGGGCTACTGGCTGCCGAGCATGGTGCGTCGACGGGCGGAGCTGGCCGACGCCCGGGTGCCGGACCGGTTCTCGGGCGGGCTGCGCATCGTCGCCATGAGCGGCTCGAGTAGGAGGGGAGGGGCGATGGTCAACGACGGCAACCGGCGAGGTGCGAGCCAGGGCGTGCCGCGCGTCGCCCACCCGACCCCGAAGCAGGGCCTCCCGCTCCAGATCATGGTGCGCGGCCGCCCGCTGACGGCGGAGCGCATCCGCCGCGTCGAGCGCCGCGCGCGCCGGGCCGCACGGGCGCGCCGCCGTTTCCTCGTCTCGATCTTCCTGCTGCTGTCCAGCGTGGTCGCGTGGACGCTCGTCGGCCTCGGCCAGCTCCACTGGGGCGCCGCCGTCGCGTCGTCGGCCATGCTGCTGTTCGTCCTGTTCCTGGGGCGCCGTGCGGCCCGCGCCGCCCGCCGGGCGGACGCACGGTGGCACGCGACGGTCCGGGCGGCGCGGCAGCGCGCCACGCAGGCCCGTGCCCTCGCGAACGGTGGCCCGTACGCCCCGCGCAACCGCGCACAGGTCGTCGGGCTGGCGACGCACGGCTCGGACACGCAGACGCAGGCGATCCCGCGGGTGGGCGGCAAGAACGTGCTCGACGAGATCCTCGACGGCCTGGAGAAGCCCCGGGTCATCGAGGTCTCGGCGGAGGTCGTGGACGAGGCGCCTGCTGGTGCCGGGTCAGGTTCGGCGGCCGACGCGCCGGCTCAGGCGGATGCTCCGCCGAGCGGGCGCGCCTGGGACCCGGTCCCCGTGCCCCTGCCGACGTACGTGACCAAGCCCAAGGCGCCGCAGCGGCAGCCGGCGGCGCTGCCGCCTGCTGTGCCGCCGGGCAAGGGGTCTGCGGGCGCCTCGGGGCGTCCTGCGGGTGCTGGGGCCTCGGCCTCCGGTGCGGCGTCTCGTCCGGCTTCTGGTGCGGGCTCCGGTTCGGCCTCTGGTGCGGCCTCTGGTCCGGCCTCTGGTCCGACGACGGCGGCCGGTGCCGCTGGAGCCGCCAAGGCCGGTGCCGACGCGGTCGCCGAGGACGAGCTGCTGCGGGGCGAGCCGCCCCGCATGAAGTCGGAGACGCTGGGGCAGCCGCTCGAGGAGATCCTGGCCCGACGCCGCGCGGCGGGGTGACCTGCCGCACCCCGCCGCCGACGTCGTGGCTGGTCGGTGT
>NZ_JBHWZO010000162.1:0-14301 GCF_042728455.1 Promicromonospora sp. NPDC060204 | reverse complement strand
CTCAGCGCAGGACGCCGAGGTCCTCGACCACCTCGACGCCCGGCATGACGCAGAGCAGCGGCCCCGGCATGAGCAGCTTGGAGCGCCGCACGCCGGACCCCATCAGCGCCATGGTGCCGTCCTGCGTGAACCGGGAGTCGACGAGCACGCGGTAGTGCCCGGGCAGGCCCACGGGCGTGATACCGCCGTACTCCATGCCGGAGTCGGCCACGGCGCGGTCGGTCGGCAGGAACGACGCCTTGCGCACGTCGAGCAGCTTGCGCACGCGCTTGTTGACGTCGGCGAACGTGCTGGCGGGCACCACGCAGGCCGCGATGCGCTCCTCCTCGGCCCGCTTGCCGGCCACCAGCACGCAGTTGGCCGAGGCCTCCGGCGGCAGGTCGTGCAGCTCGTTGAGCGTGGCGGTGTCGGCGTGGTCCGGGTCGATCTCGGTGACCGCGACCTGGCCGGCGACCCGCTCGTCGGTCGCGGCCCAGGCGGCCAGCGCCGCGCGGACGGACTCGGCGAGGAGCTCCGGGTGCTCCAGCGCGGGCGCCCAGGCGAGGTCGCCCAGGGTCGGCAGGGTGGCGTGGTCGCTCATCGGCTGTACGTCGCCGTCAGCGTGGCGCGGCCCAGCAGGTGGAAGTACACGTTGAACGCCACCTGCGCGTTGGTGCTGTCCGGCCCGAGGCCGAGCTCGCCGGGCGCGGTGTCCAGCGCGTGCACGGCGAAGATGTACCGGTGCGGGTGGTCGCCGGGCGGCGGGCCGGCGCCCTCGAAGCCCGGGGTGTGGCCGTCGCTGCGGGTCTGGAACGCGCCGGCGGGCAGCCCCGACCCGTCGGGTGCGCCCGCGCCGGTCTCCAGCGACGTCACGTCGGCCGGCAGGTCGCCCACGGTCCAGTGGTGGTAACCCATCGGCGTCGGCGCGTCCGGGTCGAAGCAGGTCACGACGAACGACCGGGTGCCCTCGGGGAAGCCGCTCCACTCGAGCGCGGGCGAGATGTTCCGGGCGTGCGCGGCGTGCGCGTCCGGCATGCGCTCGCCGTCGATCAGGTCGGTGCTCTTCAGTGCGAAGACGGCGGGCGCGGGCAGCAGCGTGTACGGGTCCGGCGGGTAGGGACGAGTGAAATCCATGGGGCCCACTCTGTCAGGTGACCCGCAGCAGGTGGCGGAACGCCGTGCGGGCCCGCGCCGGGCTGGGCTCGTCGCCGGTGATGAGGTCCGCGTAGGTGAGCGACTCCGAGACCCGCACCAGCAGGTAGGCCAGCTCCTCGGGCGTGATGGTGCCGCCGAAGGGCTCCTCGCCCAGGTCGCGGACCACGAGCCACTCGACGGTCGCGACGAAGCGGCGCTGGATCGGGCTGTCCGCGGTGGTGAGCAGGCGCAGGGAGCGGGCCGGCTCGCGGCGCAGGAACGCGCGGAAGTAGTCGGCCACGATGAGGTCGTGCGCGAACGTGGTCAGCAGGTCCGCGAGCCGCTCGGCGCCCCTCAGGTGCTCGGTCGCGTGCTCCGCCTGCACCAGCGTGGGCACGGCGAGCGACCACAGCACCTCGGACAGCAGGGCGTCCCGGTTGCCGACCCAGCGGAACACCGACGTGCGGTCCACGCCGAGCTGCGTGGCCAGGGGGCCCATGTCGATGCGGTAGCCCTCGATGAACGTGTCCCGCGCCAGGTCGAGCACGCGCTGCGCCTCGGGGTGCGTGGCCAGCCGGGCGGAGAGCCGGCTCGGCGCCGCCTGCAGCCCGACCGTCGCGATGCTCGACGTCGTGGTCGTCATCAGGTCATCCAACCGTCAACCCGGTGTCGTGTGCAACAGAATGCAGATTGATGCATAAGGGACATCTGTTCCTGCTCTGCACTCTATCCGCCGGGGGCGGGCCGTGCTACGGTCCCTCCTACAAACCGACCAGACGGTACGGAGGTACGCGTGGCTGACGACGACGTCGCCGAAGGTTTCGGGAGCTTGCCCGGGCGCAGGTTCGAGGGGCGTGTCGCGCTCGTCACCGGCGCGAGCCGGGGGATCGGGCTCGCGATCGCCCGCCGCATCGTGGCCGAGGGTGGCCGGGTGGTGATCACCGGCCGCGACCCCGGGACGCTGGCGGAGGCGGTGGCCGGGCTCGGCGCGGACCGCGCCGTGGGCGTGGCGGGCAAGGCGGACGACGCCGGGCACCGCGCCGAGGTGATCGCGCGGACGGTCGAGCACTTCGGGCGGCTGGACCACCTGGTCAACAACGCCGGGATCAACCCCGCCTACGGGCCGCTCGCGGGACTGGACGTGGGCGCGGCCCGCAAGATCCTGGACGTCAACGTGATCGCGGCGCTGGAGTGGACGCGCGAGGCGGTGACCATTTCTCCCGCCCTGCGCTCCGTCGTCAACATGGCGTCCCTGGCGGGCACGACGTCGGCCGCGAACATCGGCTTCTACGGCGTCTCCAAGGCGGCCCTGATCAACCTGACGGTGCAGCTCGCCGACGAGCTCGCCCCGGCCACCCGCGTGAACGCGCTCGCGCCCGCCGTCGTCAAGACGCGGCTGGCGCGCGCCCTGTACGAGGGGCGCGAGGAGGAGGCGGCGCGCGCCTACCCCCTGCGCCGGCTCGGCGTGCCGGACGACGTCGCCGGGCCCGCCGCCTTCCTCCTGTCGGACGACGCCGCCTGGGTGACCGGCCAGACCCTCCTGGTCGACGGCGGGGCGAGCGTGCGGGCGGCCTGGTGAGCCGTGGCACGAGTGCGCCCGCGACGGTGAAGGATGTGGCCATGCGCACCACGAACGTCCACGACCAGGTCCTGCGGGCCGCCCTCGACCTGTTCGCCTCGCAGGGCTACGCGACCACGAGCGTCCAGCAGATCGTCGCCGCCGCGGGCGTCACCAAGGGGGCGATGTACCACTACTTCGCCTCCAAGGACGACCTCCTGTTCGCGATCTACGAGCGGATGCTGTCGCTGCAGAAGGCGCGGCTCGACCAGCTCGTCGCAGCGGGCGACGAGCGGGGCGACGACGTGGAGCAGGTGCTGCGCGCCGTGTGCGAGGACGTGGTGACGACGTCGATCGAGCTGCTGGCCGAGGGCACCGTGTTCACCCGCAGCCAGCACATGCTCGCGCCGGAGCGGCAGGCGGAGGTCAAGCGGCGCCGTCGGGCGTACAACGACGACTTCCAGGCGCTGCTGGAGCGCGGGATCAAGGAGGGGGTGTTCCGCGACGACGTGCCCACCGCGGTGCTCATCGCCAACTTCTTCTCCGACGTGCACTACCTGCCCCAGTGGTACTCGCCCGCGGGGCCCGAGACTACCGCCGAGGTGGCGGAGCAGCTCACCGAGCTGTTCCTGCGCGGCATCAGAAGCACCGGACACAGCAGCAGGAAGGACTGAGACGTGAACCCACCCACGGCGATGAAGGCGTGGCGCGTGGTCTCCCACGGGGAGCCCGAGCAGGTGATGGAGCTGCACGACGTACCGGTGCCCGAGCCTGGTCCGGGCGAGGTGCTGGTCCGGGTGCGGGCCGTCGCGGTGAACTTTCCCGACGTCTTGCTGGCGCGCGGCGAGTACCAGGAGCGTCCGGAGCTGCCGTTCGTGCCCGGGATCGAGCTGTGCGGCGACGTCGTGGCGCTCGGGCCCGGCGTGACCGAAGGGGAGCGGGTGCGGGTGGGCGACCGCGTCGTCGGCTCGAAGATCGGGGTGCTGGCGCAGTACGCGACGGTCCCGGCCCAGGCGGTGCACGCGGCGCCGTCGGCCCTGGATGACGCCCAGGCCGCCGCGCTGACGATCGCCTACCAGACGGCGTGGTTCGGGCTGCACCGGCGGGCCGGTCTGCGGGCCGGGGAGACGCTGCTGGTGCACGCCGCCGCCGGCGGCGTGGGCACGGCCGCGTGCCAGCTCGGCAGGGCGGCCGGCGCGCGCGTGGTCGGGGTGGTGGGCAGCGCCGGCAAGGTGGCCGCGGCCCGCGCCGCGGGCGCGGACGAGGTGTTCCTGCGCGACGACGACTGGGTTGGCGCGCTGCGTCGACCGGGCGTGGACGTCGTGTTCGACCCGGTGGGCGGCGACTCGTTCGAGGGCTCCACGCGCTGCCTGGCGTTCGAGGGGCGCATCGTGGTGGTCGGCTTCGCGAGCGGGCAGCAGCCGAAGGTCCGGGCCGACCTCGCCCTGGTGAAGAACTACGGGGTGCTCGGCCTGCACTGGGCGCTCTACCAGAAGCGGCGGCCCGACCTCGTGGACGCCGCGCACGGCGAGCTGACCCGGCTCGCCGCCGACGGCGTGCTGCGCCCCGCGCTGGGCGACGTGGTCGGGTTCGACCAGGCTCCCGCCGCGGTGGCGCGGCTCGCGGGCGGCGCGACGACGGGGCGGCTCGTGGTGCGGGTGGCCGACGACGCGGTGGTCGGCGACGAGGTGGCGGCATGACGGCCCCGGGCGCGGGCCCCACGGCCGCCGGGCTGCACGACCTGACCGGCCGGGTCGCCCTGGTGACGGGCGCGGCCCGCGGCATCGGCGAGGCGTACGTCCGGATCCTGCACGACGCCGGGGCTCACGTGGTGATCACCGACGTGCTGGACGCCGAGGGCCGTGCGCTGGCCGAGGAGCTGGGGGAGCGGGCCCGGTTCGCGCACCTGGACGTGACCGACGAGGACGCGTGGGAGCGGGTCGTCGGCGAGGTGACAGGCGCGCTCGGCGGCGTCGACGTGCTGGTCAACAACGCGGGCATCGCCAACGCGGCTCCGATCGAGCACTTCACGCTCGCCAAGTGGAACGCCGTGATGGCGGTCAACGCCACGGGCGTGTTCCTGGGCTGCCGCGCGGTGGTGCCCACCATGAAGGCGGCGGGGCGCGGCTCGATCATCAACATCTCCTCCGTGGAGGGGCTGCGCGGGAGCTGGAACCTGCATGGCTACACCGCCTCCAAGTTCGCGGTGCGGGGCCTGACCAAGTCGCTCGCCGTGGAGCTGGGCAAGGACGGGATCCGGGTCAACTCGGTGCACCCCGGCCTGGTCCTGACCGAGATGAGCACGCGGATCGACCCGGACGCGCTCGTCATCCCGCTCGGCCGCCCGGGCGTCCCCGACGACCTGGCCGGGACCATCCTGTTCCTCGCGAGCGAGGCGTCGGCGTGGATCACCGGCCAGGAGATCGTGGTCGACGGCGGCATGACCAGCGGGATACCGCACCGGTAGACGACCGGCCGGGCGGCTGCGGGTGTTCCGGGCCCGTGACAAACCGGCCGGTCGGTTTCTTCCCCGATCCAGCCCATCCGATCCCAGCTCCATCCGACACGACGAGGTGCCGATGACGACGACGAACAAGGCAGACAGCCCGCCCCGGCTGGAGGTCTCGGGGCTGACCGTGACGTTCGGCGGCCTGACCGCCGTGGACGACGTGTCCTTCACCGTGGCCGACGGCGAGACCGTCGCGCTCATCGGCCCCAACGGCGCGGGCAAGACCACGGTGTTCAACGCCGTGTGCGGCCTGGTGCGCGCCCGGCGGGGCCGGGTCCGGGTGGACGGCGCGCCCGCGCCGTCGTCCGCGACCGGGCTGCTGGGGGCCGGGGTCTCGCGGACCCTGCAGGGCCTGGGGCTGTTCGACCGCCTCACGGTGCTGGAGAACGTGCTCGTGCCGCTGACCGGCCCGCGCCCGCGGGTGCGGCCGCGCGTCCGGGCCCTCGGGCTCGACGCCGCCCGCGAGACCCTCGCCGCCCTCGGCCTGGGCGACCTGGCCGCCGTGCCCGCCGGGACGCTGCCCTACCCGGACCGCAAGCGCGTGGCGCTCGCCCGCGCCCTGGTGACCCGGCCGCGGCTGCTGCTCCTGGACGAGCCCGCCGGCGGGCTCGGCCCCGCGGACATCGACCGGCTCGCGGGGACCGTGCGCGACGTGGCCGGCGACGGCTGCTCCGTGCTGCTGGTCGAGCACCACGTCGACTTCGTGACGGACGTGACCGACCGCGTGGTGGTGCTCGACTTCGGGCACGTCATCGCCGCCGGCACGCCGGACGAGGTGCGCCGCGACCCCGCCGTCGAGGAGGCCTACCTCGGGGTCCCCGCCGGGACCGGCGCCCCGGAGGGATCGGCATGAGCACCCTGACGATCGAGCGCCTCGTCGTCGGCTACGGCGACGGCGCCCCCGTGCTCGACGGCCTCGACCTCGAGGTGCCCGACGGCGGCGTCGTCGCGCTGCTCGGGGCCAACGGCGCCGGCAAGACGACGCTGCTGCGCGCCCTGCTGGGCCTGGTCCCCGTCCGGGGCGGCCGGGTGCTGCTCGACGCCGCGGACCTGACCGGGCTGCCCACCGAGGACCGCGCGCGCCGCGGGCTCGCGCTCGTCCCCGAGGGGCGCTCCGTGGTGGCCGAGCTGTCCGTCGCGGAGAACCTGCGGCTCGGCGCGCTGTGGGGGCACACCGGCGCCGCGCGCGACGCCGCCGTCGGGCAGATGTACGAGCTGTTCGAACCCCTGGCGCGGCGTCGCGACGCCGCAGGTCACACCCTGTCCGGGGGCGAGCGGCAGATGCTCGCGCTCGCCCGCGCCCTGGTGGCCCGGCCCGCGGTGCTCCTGCTCGACGAACCCTCCCTGGGGCTGGCGCCGCTGGTGGTCGCCCAGCTCCTCGGCGTGCTCCGCGACCAGGCCGAGGCCACCGGGCTCACCGTGCTCCTGGCCGAGCAGAACGTCACCGGCGCGCTGTCGGTGGCCGACCGCGGCGTCGTCCTGTCCCTGGGGGAGGTGGTCGCCGACCGCCCGGCCGCCGCGCTGGCCGCCGACCCCGCCCTCCGCCACGCCTACCTGGGCTTCTAGCCGGTTTCGAGAGGAGACCTGCCGTGGAAAGACTCGTGTTCCTGCTGTCGACCGGACTGGCGCGCGGCGCCGTCCTCGCCCTGTTCGCCCTGTCGCTCGTGATCGTCTACCGGGCTGCCCGCGTCGTGAACTTCGCCCAGGCCGCCCTGGCGGTCGTGCCCGTGTACGTCGCTGTCGCGATCACGTCCGCCACCGGCTCGTACTGGCTGGGGCTCGCCGCCGCGCTCGCGACCGGCGCGCTGCTCGGCGCCGTCGTCGAGCGGTGGCTCATGCGGCTGGTGCCGCAGGACAACCCGCTGGCCGGCATCATCGTGGCGATCGGCTTGGTCATGGTGCTCCAGGCCGGGCTCGCGATCGCCGTCGGACCCGACCACCGGCCCGTGCACGCGCCGTTCTCGCAGCGGCCCCTCGCGATCGGCGGCGTGAACCTGCTCAGTCCCTACGACCTGTTCGTGCTCGTGGTCGCCGCCGTCGTGATGGGCGGACTCGCCCTCCTGTTCAACCGGACCTCGCTGGGCCTCCAGCTGCGCGCCGCGGCGTTCGCCCCCGAGACCTCGCGCCTGCTGGGCGTGCGCGTGCCGCGCATGGTCACGCTCGGCTGGACGCTCTCGATCGCCACCGCGGCGCTCGCGGCCCTGCTGCTGGTGCCCACGGGGCTGGGCCTGGACCCGCACGCCGCCGACGTGCTGTTCGTGAACGCGTTCGCCGCCGCCGTCGTCGGCGGGCTCGACTCGCCCGTGGGGGCGCTGGTGGCCGGGCTGTCGGTCGGCGTGCTGGCGAGCCTCGTGACCGGGTACGCCTCGGCCGCCGCCGCGCCCCTGGCGGTGCTCGCGCTGCTCACGGTCGTGCTGCTCGTGCGCCCGCAGGGGCTCTTCGCCGCGCGGGAGGCCCGGGTCGCATGAGAACTTCCCGACCGAGACTCCTGCTGCGCGCCGGCCTGCTCACGCTCCTGGCCCTGGGCGCCACCTTCCTGCTCGACCCGTACCGCAACTACCAGCTCGCGACCGCGACCGGGGTCTTCGTCGCCGTCGCCGGCCTCACCCTGCTGGTCGGGCTCACCGGCCAGCTCTCCCTGGGGCACGGCGTGCTCATGGCTGCCGGCGGGTACGGGTACGCCCTGACCGCCACCGGGGTCGCCACCGCGATCGAGGGCACCGCGGTGTCCGACGGCGTGGGCGGCTGGCTCCTGCCCCTGCTCACCGGGGTGGCCGGCGCCCTGGTCACCTCGGGGCTGCTCGGCCTGCTGCTCGGGCTGGCCGCGGCCCGGCTGCGCGGCCCCTACCTCGCGGGCCTGACGCTCGCCCTCGTGATCGCGCTGCCCTCGGCCGCGAGCACCATCCCCGGCCTGGCGGGGGAGCAGGGCGTGCGCGCCCCGTTCGTCCCCGTCCCCGACGTCCTGGCGGCGCTCATCGCGACCGAGCAGTGGCACGCCTGGCTCGCGATCCTGGTCGCGGCCTGCGCCGTCACGCCGCTCGTCGCCCTGCGCGCCGGGCGCGCGGGCCTGCGCATGCGCGCGGTGCACGACGACGAGACGGCGGCCCGCCTGGCCGGCGTCGACCCCGGCCGGGTCAAGGCCGGGGCGTTCACCGTCAGCTCGCTCGCCGCGGGCCTGGGCGGCGTCGTCCTCGCGATCGTGACGCAGCAGGTCAGCCCCGGGGCGTACGGCCTCGGGTTCTCGCTGCTGCTCGTGGTCGCCGCCGTGATCGGCGGGCTCGGCTCGCTCGGCGGCGCCGCGATCGGGGCGGTGCTCGTGACGCTGCTGCCCTGGGTCGTCGACCAGGCCACGACCGCCCTGCCCGCCGAGCTGGGCCACCGCCTGCAGGGCAACGTCGAGATCGCGCTGTTCGGCGTGGTCGTGATCGTCGTGACCGTGCTCTGGCCGGGCGGGCTCGCCCGGCTGCTGGGCCGGGCCCGACCCGCTCGTACCTGACCGCAAAGTCCATTCCCAGCACGTCATCCCAACACAGTGAGGTGAACGGAAATGCGCACTGCTTCCTTGTCCAGCCCGACCAGCCCCCGCTCCGTGGGCGCCGCGGCCGTCCTCGGGCTCACCGCCGCGACGGCGCTGTCGGCCTGCTCCACCCCCGCGGCCGCCGAGGTGCCCGGCGTCACCGACGACACGGTGGTCATCGGCACCCACCAGCCGCTGACGGGCCCGGCCGCGGCCGGCTTCGCGTCGATCTCGGCGGCCACCGCGGCGTACTTCGACTACGTCAACGCGAACGGCGGCATCCACGGCCGCGAGATCGAGTACGTCGTCAAGGACGACGGCTACAACCCCGCGAACACCCAGACCGTGGTGCGCGAGCTGGTCCAGGAGGACCAGGTCTTCGCCGTCGTCAACGGCCTGGGCACGCCCACGCACTCCAGCGTGCTCGACTACCTGGACCAGAACGACGTGCCCGACCTGTTCGTCGCCTCCGGCTCCCTGACGTGGGACCAGCCCGACGAGTACCCGAACACGTTCGGCTTCAACGCCGACTACGTGACCGAGGGCGCGGCGCTCGCCCAGTACGCGCTGGACACCGAGCCGGACGCCGTCGTCTGCGTGCTGGGCCAGGACGACGACTTCGGCGAGGGCATCCTGGCGGGCGTCGAGCTCGCCGTGGGCGAGGGGAAGGTCGCGAGCAGCCAGACCTACTCCACCGCCGACCAGGACGTGACCGCGCAGATCGGCGCCATGAAGGAGGCCGGCTGCACGCACAACGTGCTCGGCACCATCAACGGGTTCACCGCCCTGGCCGTGGGCACGGCCGCGCAGATGGACTGGTTCCCGAAGTGGCACGTCTCCTCCTCGGGCGCCGACCACCCGACGCTCGTGGAGTACCTCGGCGCGGACGTCGCCCCCGTGCTGGAGGGCCTCGTCTCGGTGAACTACCTGCCCAACAGCCCGTCCTCCGAGTGGTACGAGCTGTTCTCGAGCATCAACGACGAGTACAACGACGGCGCGCCCTACACGGGCAACACCACCTACGGCATGAGCGTGGGCTACCAGTTCGCTGAGGCGCTCGCGGCGGCGGGACCCGAGCCGACCCGGGAGTCGATCGTGGCGGCGATCGAGTCCGGCGACCTGCAGGGGAACGGCATAGCGCCGCTGACCTACTCCGCGGAGGATCATCTTGCGCACCGCACCGTCCGCATCGCGGTGGTGGCGGACGGCGTGCAGGACTTCACCGACGAGGCCTACACGGTGTCCGAGGCCGGGGCCACCCCGGTCGAGCCCACGCAGGTGCCCTTGGAGAACGAGGGCATACCGGTCACCGAGTGACCCGGAACCACCAGAACCACCGCACGAGAGGGGAACCATGACGCACGAACTTCCCGGCCTGGACGTCGCGGGCCTGGCCGCCTGGCTGGCCCGGGAGCACCCGGAGCTCACGGGGCCGGACGCCGGCGCGGGCCAGGGCTCGGGCCAGGGCCCGGGCCCCGGGCTCACGGCGACCCTCATCACGGGCGGCCGCAGCAACCTCACCTACCGGGTGGACGGCGCCTCCCGTCCGCTGGTGCTGCGCCGCCCGCCGCTGGGGCACGTGCTGTCCAGCGCGCACGACATGCGCCGCGAGCACCGGGTCATCACGGCGCTCGCGGGGACGATCCCGGTGCCGCCCACGGTGGCGGTGGTGGATGACACCGCCGCCGTCGAGGTCACGGGCACCGTGTTCTTCGTCATGGAGCACGTGGCCGGCGCCGTCCTGGCCCGGCCCGAGGACAACGCGGCCTTCACCCGCGCGGGCCTGGGCCGCCTCGCGACGGAGCTGGCCGAGGTGCTGGCGGACCTGCACGGCACCGACCCCGCGGCGGTGGGGCTGGCCGACTTCGGCCGGCCCGCCGGGTACCTCGGCCGGCAGCTCAAGACCTGGCGGCGCCAGTACGACGCCTCCCGGTCGCGGCCCCAGCCGCTCCTGGACACCCTCCAGGAGCGGCTGGCGGACGCGGTGCCCGACGACGGGGCGCGCTCCGGCATCGTGCACGGCGACTACCGGCTCGACAACGTGCTGGTGGCCGGGCCGCCCGACGCGCCGCACGTCGCGGCGGTGCTGGACTGGGAGATGGCCACGCTCGGCGACCCGCTCGTGGACCTCGGCATGCTCGGCATGTACTGGGACATCCACGACCTGACGCAGGAGGCGGGCGTCGTCGGCGTCGCCGGGGCGATCGTGCCCGGCGCGGGCTACCCGGACTTCGCCGAGGTCATCGACGCCTACGCCGCCCGCGCCGGGACCGCCGTGCCTGACCTGGCCTGGTACCGGGCGTTCGCCTGCTACAAGCTCGCGGTCATCCTCGAGGGCATCCACTACCGGTACACCGGCGGCCAGACCGTGGGCGCCGGGTTCGACACGATCGGCGCCCTCGTGGCGCCGCTGGCCGCCGAGGGGCTGGCCCGGCTCGGCGCCGCGACCGGCGTCGTCGCCCCACCCCGGGGCGCCACCACGGAAGGGGGCGCCTGATGGACCTCGCACCCGACGCGACCACGCGGGAGATCACCGGCCGGGTCCGGGACTTCCTGACCGGCGACGTGCTGCCCGCCGAGCCCGTGCTCGCCGCGCAGCTCGAGGCCGCCCCCGACGACTGGTCGTTCCGGCCCGTCGTGCGCGACCTGCAGGCCACGGCGCGGGAGCGCGGGCTGTGGAACCTGTTCCTGCCGCCGGGCAGCCCGGCCGGCCCGGCCGGCCCGGGCTCCGGCGGCCTGACCAACCTGCAGTACGCCCCCGTGGCCGAGCTGACCGGGTACAGCCCGAAGCTCGCGCCCGTCGCCATGAACTGCGCCGCGCCCGACACCGGCAACATGGAGCTGCTCGCGCACTTCGCCACACCCGCGCAGCGCGAACGCTGGCTCGACCCGCTGCTGGACGGCGCGCAGCGGTCGGCGTTCTGCATGACCGAGCCCGCCGTCGCGTCGTCGGACGCCACGAACATCGCCACGCGCATCGTGCGCGACGGCGACGAGTACGTGATCACGGGCCGCAAGTGGTTCGCCACCGGCGCGATGAACCCGGACTGCGGGCTGCTGGTGGTCATGGGCAAGACGGACCCGGACGCGCCCCGCCACCGGCAGCAGTCCATGGTCCTCGTGCCCCGCGACACCCCCGGCGTCACCGTGCTGCGCGGCCTGACCGTGCTGGGCTACGACGACCGCGACCACGGCGGCCACGCCGAGATCGTGTTCGACGACGTCCGCGTGCCCGCGTCCGCCCTGCTGGGCGGCGAGGGCGACGGGTTCGCCATGGCCCAGGCCCGCCTCGGCCCCGGCCGGATCCACCACTGCATGCGCGCCCTCGGCATGGCCGAGCGGGCCCTGGACCTGGTGCGCGAGCGCGCGGCCGAGCGGGTCGCGTTCGGCGGGCCGCTCGCCGACCAGGGCGTGGTGCGCGAGTGGGCCGCCACCTCGCGCATCGAGATCGAGTCGCTGCGCCTGCTCGTGCTCAAGACCGCCTGGCTCATGGACACCGTCGGCAACAGGGCCGCCATGACCGAGATCCAGGCCATCAAGATCGCGGTACCCCGCGCCGTCGGGCAGATCCTGGACCGCGCCGTCCAGGTGTTCGGCGCCGCCGGGGTCTCCGGCGACCACCCCCTGGCCGAGCTGCTCGCCGGCGTGCGCACCCTGCGCCTGGCCGACGGGCCCGACGAGGTGCACCTCGCCGGGCTCGGCCGGGCCGAGCTCCGCCGGCGCGCGCCCTACCTGGCGCGCGTCGCCCCGCCCACCCGGTCAACCCCGTCGAACGTCGAAGGAGACCCGACATGACCCACGCGCCCGCGCCCACCCCCGCCGCGCCCACCCCGGCCGCCCCGGACCCCGCCGTCGACGGGCCCGGCTACGGCACCCTGTCCATCGCGAGCATGCTCGCCGAGACCGCCCGCCGGTTCCCCGAGCGTCCCGCCCTGTACTTCCTGGGGCAGGCCACCACCTACGGCGACCTCTGGGACCAGACCCGCGCGTACGCGGGGGCGCTCGCGGCCCGGGGGATCGGGCCTGGCTCGCGGGTGGCGATGATCGTGCCGAACGTGCCCGACTTCGCGCGCGTCTACTACGCGACGCTCGCGCTCGGCGCCGTGGTGGTGCCGGTGCACCTGCTGTTCCGCACCGACGAGATCGAGTTCGTCCTGCGGGACGCCGGGGTCGACGTCGTGGTGGTCGCCGCCCCGATGCTGGCCGAGGCCGCGCCGGCGGCCGCGCGGGCCGGGGTGCCGCTGCTGACCGTGCTGCTGCCGCAGGACGCCGCCCGCGGGCTGGCGGAGCGGGGCACACCGGTGGCGCGGCTCGAGGACGAGGCCGCCGGCGCCACGCCGATCGAGCGGCACGCGGGCGTCAACCCCCTGGCGGCGGCCACGATCCTGTACACGAGCGGCACCACGGGCACCCCGAAGGGCGCCGTCGGCTCGCACCTGGCCATGGTCGAGCAGGTGCACTGCTCGCTGATCGACTCGTTCGACCTGCGGCCCGACGACGTCGTGTACGGCGGCCTGCCGTTCTTCCACTCGTTCGGCCAGATGGCGGTGCTGAACATGGCGTTCCGGCGCGGCGCGTCCATCGTGCTGCTGCCGAGGTTCGACCCGGACGAGGCCCTGGAGCTGCTGGTGGCGCACGGCGCGACCGTGTTCACGGCGGTGCCGACCAACTTCGCGGGTTTGGTCGAGGCGGCCCGGCGGACGGCGGCGCGGCCCCCGCTGCGGTTCGCCGTCTCGGGCGGCGCGGCCCTGCCGGTGGCGCTGCTGGAGGCGTTCGAGGAGGCGTTCGGCGCGCAGGTGCACGAGGGCTACGGGCTGACCGAGACGTCGCCGTCGTGCACCTTCAACGTGACGTCCGAACCCATCCGGCCCGGGACCGTGGGGCGGCCCATGTGGGGCGTCGACGTGGCGGTCGCCGTGGCCGACGTGGAGGACCGGGTCGAGCTGCTGCCTGTGCCGGCGTCGGGCTCGGCGGCGGGCTTAGCGGCGGGCTCAGCGCCGGGCTCGGCGACCGGGGAGCAGAGCGAGCTCGGCGAGATCGTGGTGCGCGGGCACAACCTGATGAAGGGGTACCTGGGGCGGCCCGACGCGTCGGCGGCCGCCGTCGTGGACGGCTGGTTCCGCACCGGCGACCTCGGCACCGTGGACGCGGACGGCATCGTGACGATCGTGGACCGCAAGAAGGACATGATCATCCGCAGCGGCTACAACGTGTATCCCACCGAGGTCGAGGCGGTGCTGGCCCGCTACCCGGGCGTCGCGCTGGCCGCGGTGTTCGGCGTGCCCGACGCCGCGCGCGGGCAGGAGGTGCACGCCGCCGTCGTGCCCGCCGACGGGGCCGACGTGGACCCGGACGCCGTCGTCGCGTACATGCGGGAGCACGTCGCGGCGTACAAGTACCCGCGCGTCGTGCACGTCTCGGCCGACCTGCCGCTGGGCCCGAGCGGCAAGGTGCTCAAGCGCGAGCTGACGGCCCGGCACACGGAGCCGGCGTCGGCGGCAGCGTCGGCGTCGGCGCCGGAGCCGACGTCGGCCCCGCTCCCGACGCGCGAGCCGTGACGCGATGCGTCGAAGGTGCGCTTCTACCCCGTCATTGGGCCCGGAA
>NZ_JBHWZO010000161.1:0-14370 GCF_042728455.1 Promicromonospora sp. NPDC060204 | reverse complement strand
GTTTCGGGCCCAATGACGGGGTAGAAGCGCACATCCGCGCGGGGGTCGCGGCGCGCTGCGCCCGTCCGGGCACGCGAAAGACGCCGTCCGCCCGAAGGCGAACGGCGTCCGACGAAGTGGCTCAGAGAGCGGCGACCGACTTCGCGATGGCCGACTTGCGGTTCGCGGCCTGGTTCGCGTGGATGACGCCCTTGGCGACAGCCTTGTCGAGCTTGCGCGACGCGGTGGCAAGGGCGACCGTCGCGGTCTCCTTGTCGCCGGCTGCGACGGCCTCGCGCACCTTGCGCACGTGGGTCTTCAGCTCCGACTTGACGGACTTGTTGCGCAGACGAGCCTTCTCGTTCGTCTTGATGCGCTTCATCTGGGACTTGATGTTTGCCACGAGTGGACTTCCTGGTGTGTTCGCCTTGCGGCGAGCGGATAGGTCGTAGAGGGCGGTCGCAGGTCCGGGACTGGGGTGGGGACCCGTGGAGAGGAACTGCGACTGTGCCCGCCGACCTGGGCGGACACGCGACCTCCAAGGTTACCAGAGGGTCCGCCCTCTCGTGGGGCGGCACGGTGTGACACCGGCTACGGGCGGCACGCACCGTAAAGGGTCTCTGACGAGCCCCCATAGAATCCGACTATGAGTACCAGGACACTTCGGGGCCGTTTCCAATGGACCGTGGTGGTCCCCGTCCTTGCCCTGGTGCTCCTCGTCGCGACGTGGAGCAACCACGAGCACCCGGTGATCCTCACGGCGATCGGCGCTGCGCTGGTCGGCGCCGTCCTCGCCGCGGTGCACCACGCGGAGGTGATCGCCCACAAGGTCGGCGAACCCTTCGGCTCCCTCATCCTCGCGGTCGCGGTGACCGTGATCGAGGTCGGGCTGATCCTCATGCTGATGAGCGGCGGCAGCGACTCGGCGAGCACCTACGCCCGGGACACCGTCTTCGCCGCCGTGATGATCACCTTCAACGGCATCGTCGGCCTGTCCCTGCTGGTGGGGGCGAGCAAGCACCACCTGGTCAGCTTCAACGCCTCGGGCACCGGGTCCGCGCTGGCCACCGTGGTGGCGCTGGCCTCGGTCACCCTGGTCCTGCCGAGCTTCACGACGTCGGCCGAGGGCGGGGCCTACACCGCGTTCCAGCTCGGCTTCGCCGCGGTGGCGTCCCTGCTGCTGTACGGGGCGTTCGTGTTCACGCAGACGGTGCGGCACCGTGACTTCTTCCTGCCCGTCACCAGCGACAAGTACGGCCGGGTGACCGGCCTGCTCGACGAGGACGGCGACAACCACGCCGACCCGCCCCCCGCCAAGGAGGCGTGGTTCAGCGTCGCGCTGCTGATGATCGCGCTGGTCTCGGTGGTCTTCCTGGCCAAGATGCTCTCGCCCACCATCGAGCACGGGGTCGAGGCCGCGGGCCTGCCCTACACCGTCGTCGGCGTGGTGATCGCGCTGCTCGTGCTCGCGCCCGAGTCGATCGCAGCCGTCCGCAACGCCCTGCGCAACCGGGTGCAGACCAGCCTCAACCTCGCCTACGGCTCCGCCATGGCGTCGATCGGCCTGACCATCCCGACCATCGCCGTCGCGATGATCTGGATGGACGGGCCGCTCACGCTCGGCCTCGAACCGACCCAGATGGTGCTGCTCGCGGTCTCGGTGGTGGTGGCGATGCTGAGCATCACCCCCGGCCGGGCCAAGACCCTCCAGGGCGTGGTGCACCTGGTGCTGCTCGCCGCGTTCCTCGTGGTGTCGGTCCAGCCGTAAAGGTCCAGCAGTAGGTCCAAGCCGTCAGAGCGCGCCGGTGACCTTGTCGAAGATCGCGCGGTCCAGGATCGCGCCCTCGCGGCGGACGGCGTCCGGGTGGATGCGGATCACGCGGTTGAGGCGGACCTCGGACGGGCGGCCGGAGCTGTCCCAGGCGCCGGTGCCGATGTCCATCCAGCGGCGGCCGGCGCGGGCCTCCTGCTCGGCGTCCCGGTCGTGGTCCTGGCTGGTGAGCTGCAGCGCGAGGAGCCAGGGCCCGTCGTTGCCCACGATCAGCACCGGCCGGTCCTTGCCCTGGCTGTGATCTTCCTCATACGGAACCCATGACCACACGACCTCGCCCGGGTCGGGCTCGCCGTCCAGCTCCGGGCGGTAGACCGGCTTGACCTTGCCCTCGAAGTCGCCGGGGTAGCCGTCGGTCTCGGGGAGGTCGCGCCCCGACGGCCGAGGGGCCCGCGGCGTCGGCCGGTCGCCCGAGGGCCGGGAGCCGGCGGGCCGGTCGCCGCCCGAGCGGCGGTCGTTCTGGTCGAAGGCGGTACGGGCCACGGCCTCGACGATGTCGCCGAGCAGCTTGAGCCACGGGTTCTGCTGGTTCACGCTGGGCAGGGTAGCCCGACGCCGGCCCGCGGGCAGGCGGGACGGCGTCGGACGACGCGCCGCGCCGGTCCCGGCCGGACCAGGACGACAAGTCAGGTCAGGTCGAGCGCCCGGTCCATGTACTTCACGACGTCGTTGAACATGGCCTCGGCGAGCACGTCGCCCTCGCGGCGCACGTCGTCGGGGTCGACCCGGATGACGCGGTTGATCCGCACCTCCGACTCGCGTCCCGAGGCGTCCCAGCGGCCGGTGCCGACGTCCATCCAGATGCGGCCGGCGCGCGCCTCCTGCAGCAGGTCGCGGTCGTGGTCCTGGCTGGTGAGCTGGAGGCCCAGCAGCCAGGGCCCGTCCTTGCCCACGAGCAGCACCGGCCGGTCCTTGCCCTGGCTGTGGTCCTCCTCGAAGGGCACCCAGGTCCAGACCACCTCGCCCGGGTCCGGCTCGCCGTCGAGCTGGGGGTGGTAGATCGGGTGCACCTCACCCTCGAAGTCGCCGGGGTAGCTGTTCTCTGATGCGAAGGTCACGCCTGGAACCGTACCGGAACGGGTGAAGTACGCATCCAAGACTTATCAGGCGCATGCAGGCGCTGGCAGCCGCAGGTTCACCCCGCGCACGCCCGCGCGAACTCCGCCAGCTCCGCCGCCATCGGTTCCGGCTCCCAGCTGTGCATGGCGCCCGGCATCTCCTTCTCGGCGCCCTTGGGCACCTGCGCCACGATGCTCGCCGCGGCCACGGGCATCTCCGGGAACGTCTGCGTCCCGTACATCGCCAGCACCGGCATTGCGACGTCGAGCTTGCCGTCCTCCAGCGCGTGCTGCGCCCACGCGAGCGACTGGGCGTCGGCCCGGTAGGCGGCGACGGTGCTCGCGAGCACGGGCCAGTCCGGGGAGGCCTCCATCCCCGCGAGCCACTCGGGCGGCATGTCCTTCATGTAGTGCCGCATGGCGTTCTCGGTGTCGCCCGCGTCGAGCAGGCGCTCGATCTCGTCGGCCCACGCCTGCGTGGTCGCGGCGGGGTCGCCCAGCGGCGCCTCCCAGAGGGCGAGGCCGGTGACGGGCAGCCCCGCGACGGCGGCCCGCAGGCTGACCGAGCAGCCCGACGAGTGCCCGACCAGCACGGCGGAACCGCCCGCGACCTCGATCATCGCGGCGACGGCCGCCAGCTCGCGGTCCAGGTCGAGGCGGCCGTCGGCGGGGCTCTCCCCGCGGCCGAGCCGGTCGAAGGTGACGGTGGTGAGGCCGGCGTCGGCGGCCCGCCGGGCGGTCTCGGCGGTGATCGGGTCGTCGGCGCGGTCCGGTCCCGCACCCGTCACGAAGACGAGGGCCGGTCCGGTGCCGCGCAGGTCGTAGGCGACGCGGTCGCCCTGGCTGGTGGTCGCGTAGTCGGTCATGTCCCGTCCGACGACGGTGGCGCGCGGAACTCATCGGTGGGACGAAAAGCCCTGGCCCGCCCGTCCGTCCCGGTGCCACGGTGTGGCCCATGCGCCTCCACGACGACGAGATCGTCTCCACGCCGGACCTCGTGCACCGGCTGGTCGCGGCCCAGCTCCCGCAGTGGTCCGGGCTGCCCGTGCGGCCGGGACCGGCCGGCGGCACCGACCACCACCTGTTCCGGCTCGGCGACGAGCTGCTGGTCCGGATGCCCAAGATCGCCTGGGCCCAGGACCAGGCCGTCGCCGACGCGCGCTGGCTCCCGCACCTCGCCGCCCACCTCCCGGTGGAGCTCCCCGTGCCCGTGGCGGTGGGGGAGCCCGGCGAGGGGTTCCCGTTCCGCTGGTCGGTGGTGCCCTGGCTGGAGGGCGAACCGCCCGCCCCCGGGAGCCTCGGCGCCGACGGCGTCCGCGGCCTGGGCGAGCTCGTCGCCGCCCTGCGCACGGTGCCCGCGGACGGCGGTCCGGTCAAGGAGGGCACGTCGCGGGGCGTCCCGCTGGCCCGCCTGGACGACGACGTCCGCGCGGCGATCGCCGCCTCCGGCACCCGGGTCGACGGCCCTGCCGTGACCAAGGTCTGGGAGCGGGCGCTCGACGCCCGCCCGGCGACGGAACCGAGCTGGCTGCACGGGGACCTGCTGCCCGGCAACCTGCTGGCGCGGGACGGGCGGCTGACCGGCGTCATCGACTGGGGTGCGGCGGGCGTGGGCGACCCGGCCGCCGACCTGATCCCCGCATGGGGCCTGCCCCTGGCGGACGGCGACCGCGCGGACTTCCGGGCCGCGGCCACGGACGGCCTCGCCGACCCCGACGACGCCTGGGAGCGCGGGCGCGGCTGGATGCTGGTGCAGGCGGTGATCGCGCTGCCGTACTACTGGGACCGCTGGCCGGCCTTCGCCCGAGCGGGCCAGGCCAGGATCGCCACGGTGCTCGCGGGCTGACGCCGCCCGCCGACGCCGCCGGGCGGCGGGCGCCGCCTCGCCGCCCGCTACGGCACGATCGGCTGCGCCAGCGCCGCCTCCAGGTCGCCGCGGTCACCCGTGACGGTGAGCCCTGCCTCGTCCGGCGTCAGCCGGCGCCACAGCGTCAGGGCGAGCGCCTCGGCCGGCCCGGCCACGACGACGTCGGGCGCCACCTCGTCCGCGCGCTCGCCCGGTGCGCCGAGCACCCAGGTGGGCGCGCCGGCGAGGTCGGTCGCCACGAGCACCACCGGGAAGCGGAGCGGCTCCATCCGGCCCAGGCCCACCTGCCGGGGCTGGAGCACCGTGACCACCTCGTCGACCGTGTCGGCCCACACCTCCGGTGCCGCCCCGACGAGGCCCGCCGTGGCCGCGCCCGCGGAGGCGGCCAGCAGGTCGTGCAGGTGCACCAGCGTCTCGTGGGTCTGCCGGCGGTGCCAGAACCGCACCGGGCCGGGGCCCAGGGGCGCGGGGTGGGTCAGGACCCGGCAGTCGGCCTCCGGGTCGAGCTCGGACAGCGCCTCGCGCAGGACGGCAGCCTGCGCGGCGTAGTGCGGCGCCAGGTCGAACGGCCCCTCGCCCAGCGCCGCGCCCTTGACCCCGCGGGCGTTGCCCGCGGCCCAGTGGTGCACGTCCGAGATGTGCTCCACGAGCTCGCGCACGGTCCAGCCGCCGCAGGCGGGGATCCGCGCGTCGGCGTCGGCGGAGGGAATCGCGGCCAGGAAGTCGTCCTGGAACCGGGCCAGCAGGGCCAGGTGGTCGAGCGTCATGGGCCGAAACGTACCGCGCCCCACCGACACCGGATCCCCCCCGGTGCGCGGAGCGGGACAGCGCTCCGGATGACGACTTCCGCGAGCCGTGGAACCGTGGACCCAGCTCCGACGTTCTCCACGCGATGCGCGCCGCGCATCCGGCCCGAGGCCCTCGGTCCGAGACACAACCGCACGATCACCAGTGAAGGATCATGGACCCCGACAGTCATAGTCCCGGCCCGAACGCACGTCTCCGCACCGCCGAGGGGAGGTGGATGCGTTGACCTGGGTGATCTCCCTCCTGCTGGGGGTCGTGGTGATCCTGGTGATCACCGCCGTGACGGGGTACTTCGTCGCGCAGGAGTTCGCGTACATGGCGGTCGACCGCGCGCGGCTCGCCTCGCGCTCCGAGGCCGGCGACGCCGGGGCGCGGCGCGCGCTCGGTGTGACCCGGCGCACCAGCTTCATGCTGTCCGGCGCGCAGCTCGGCATCACGGTGACCGGCCTGCTCGTCGGCTACGTCGCCGAACCGCTCGTCGGCGAGGCGCTGGGCGAGGCCCTCGGCGGCGTCGGCGTGCCGGTCGGCACGGGCGTCGCCATCGGCACCGTCCTCGCGCTCCTGTTCTCGACGCTCGTCCAGATGCTGTTCGGCGAGCTCGTGCCCAAGAACCTGGCGATCGCGCGGGCGGAGCCGGTCGCGCTGTGGCTGGCCCGGTCCACGACGATCTACCTCGCCGTCTTCGGCTGGCTCATCAAGGTGTTCGACGCCGCGTCCAACGCGCTTCTGCGCCTGCTGCGCATCGAGCCCGTGCACGACGTCGAGCACTCGGCGACGGCCCGCGACCTGGAGCACATCGTCGCGGACTCGCGCGCCAGCGGTGACCTGCCCGGCGACCTGTCGGTGCTGCTGGACCGCATCCTGGACTTCCCGCGCCAGGACGTGGAGCACGCCATGATCCCGCGCGCCCGCGTGGGTGTGGTGCACAGCAAGGACACGCTCGCGCAGGTGCGCGAGCTGATGGCGGCGGGCCACTCCCGCTACCCGGTGGTGGACGACGACGGCGAGGTCACCGGCGTCGTGCACCTGACCGACCTGCTGGCCGCGGCGCCGGAGGCGACGACCGTCGCCGACCTGCTGCGCCCCGCGCTCGTGCTGCCCACGTCCATGGCGCTCCCCGACGCCCTGCGGGAGCTGTCGGCCACGCGCAACCAGATGGCGTGCGTCGTGGACGAGTACGGCGGCTTCGCCGGCGTGCTCACCGTCGAGGACCTCGCAGAGGAGCTCGTCGGCGAGATCACCGACGAGCACGACGACGAGATCGACCCCGTGACCGCGGCGTCGGACGGCGTCTGGGTCATGGCCGGCGACGTCCACCTCGACGAGGTGGAGCGCGCCGTCGAGCGCGACCTGCCGGAGGGCGACCACGAGACGATCGCGGGGCTCGCCATCGCCGTGCACGGCTCGCTGCCCGCGGCGGGCGACGTCGTCGACGTCGTGCTGCCCGTCGACCCCGCCACCCTCGTGGCCGCGGACCCGCCGCCGCCCGAGGTGCTCCGCATCGAGGTGCTGGACGTGGAGCGGCACGTGCCGTCCCACGTCCGGGTCACCGTCGTCGAGGCGCCCCCTGAGGACGAGGCGGAGACCCCCGCCGGCCACCACGCAGGTTCCGCGAACGAGGAGACCCGATGAGCAACCCCTGGGTGGTCCTCGCCGCGACCGTCCTGATCATCGCGCTGAGCGCGTTCTTCGTGGCCGTGGAGTTCGCGCTCCTGGCCGCCAAGCGGCACCGCCTGGAGGACGCCGCGCCCACCAGCCGGTCCGCGCGGGCGGCGCTGCGCAGCTCCAGCGAGCTCACGGTGCTCCTGGCCGGCTCGCAGCTCGGCATCACGGTGTGCACCCTGGCGCTCGGCGCCATCACCAAGCCGGCCGTGCACCACTGGCTCACGCCGGTGTTCGAGACGTGGGGCGCGCCCTACTGGGCCGCCGACGTCGCGGGCTTCGTGCTCGCCCTGATCATCGTCACGTTCCTGCACCTGGTCGTGGGGGAGATGGCGCCCAAGTCGTGGGCCATCGCGCACCCCGAGGCCAGCGCGACGATGCTGGCGCTGCCGATGCGGGCGTTCATGGTCGTGACCCGGCCGGTGCTCGTGGCGCTCAACGGCGCCGCGAACTGGTGCCTGCGGCGCGTCGGCGTCGAGCCGGCGGACCAGGTCGCCTCCGGGCAGGGCCCGGAGGACCTGCGGCACCTCGTGGAGCACTCGGTCAGCGTGGGTGCGCTCGACCTGGCCTACTCGACCCAGCTCTCGGGCGCGCTGGACCTGCGCCGCCTGACGGTCGAGGACCTGCTGGCCGACCACGCGGCGCCGTCCGCCGTGGGGCACCACGCCACCGCCGCGCAGGTGCAGGAGGCGTCCCGCGCCTCCGGCCACCTGCGCATCCTGGTGCAGGGTGAGGGCGGGCGCCCGGAGGGCGTGGTCCACGTCCGGGACACGCTCCTGCTGGCCGACGACGCGCCCGTCACTGACGTGACCCGGCCAGTCTTCGAGCTGGCCGCGGACGTGCCGCTGCACACCGCCCTGACGAGCATGCGTGAGACGGGCAACCACCTCGCCGTCGTGCCGCGGTCGGACGCCGACGGGCCGGACGGGCCCGCGGCGGACTTCGGCGTGGTGACCCTCGCCGACGTGCTGCGGCGCCTGCTGCCGCGCACGACGGCGGGCCAGCCCGTCTGACCGGGCGGGCCTGCCGCACAGGCGGGCCCGCCTGCGGTGCCGGCGCGGTGCCGGCGGCTCAGTCCTCCAGCACCGCGTCGACCTCGCGCAGGAATGCGGGCAGGTCGCCGGGTGTGCGGGACGTGACGAGCGGGAACCCGGCGCCGTCGTCCCGCACCGCCTCCTGGTCCACCCAGGTGCCGCCCGCGTTGCGGATGTCGGTGGCCAGGGACGGGTAGCTGGTGAGCGTGGCGCCCTTGAGGCGGTCCGCCTCCACGAGGGCCCACGGGCCGTGGCAGATCGCCGCGACCGGCCGGCCCGAGGAGGCGAACGCCTCGACAGCGGCTACGGCCTCGGGCCGCTGGCGCAGGTTGTCGGCGTTGAGCGTGCCGCCCGGTACGAGCAGCAGGTCGAAACCCGCGGTGTCGACGGCGTCGATCGTGGTGTCCGGCCGGACCGTCTCGCCGGGTTTCTCGTCGCTCACCAGGGTGCGGATGTCGCCGGGCTCCGCCGCCGCCACGGTCACCACCGCCCCGTGGTCGCGCAGGTGCCGCACGGGCACCAGCAGCTCGTCCTGCTCGACGCCGTAGTTGGTCACGATGGCCAGAACCTGCTTGCCGGTCAGGTGCGTCATGGTTCTCCTCCGTCGATCGTGTCGCTGTCCCGCGACCGTAAGCACGACCGCATCCCGCTCGCACGGGACGTGGGAGAATGGCAGCTGGCCCCCGCCCATCCCGGCCACGATCCTGACGACACCACCCTGACGACGGAGCGAGAACGCTTTGCCCATCCCCGGTCCTGCGCTCACGGCGCGCATCCAGCCGAATGCCACGGCGCCCGAGCTGATCCGCAACTTCTGCATCATCGCGCACATCGACCACGGCAAGTCGACCCTTGCCGACCGCATGCTCCAGCTCACGGGTGTCGTCGACGCGCGCGCGATGCGCGCCCAGTACCTGGACCGGATGGACATCGAGCGCGAGCGCGGCATCACCATCAAGTCGCAGGCCGTGCGCATGCCGTGGGAGCTCGACGGCACCCCGCACGCCCTGAACATGATCGACACCCCGGGCCACGTCGACTTCACCTACGAGGTCTCCCGGTCGCTGGCCGCGTGCGAGGGCGCCGTGCTGCTGGTCGACGCCGCGCAGGGCATCGAGGCGCAGACCCTGGCCAACCTGTACCTGGCCATGGAGAACGAGCTCGAGATCATCCCGGTCCTGAACAAGATCGACCTGCCGGCGGCCCAGCCGGAGAAGTACGCCGAGGAGCTGGCGAACCTCGTGGGCTCCGACCCGGAGGACGTGCTCAAGGTCAGCGGCAAGACGGGCGTGGGCGTCGAGGCCCTGCTCGACCGCATCGTGCAGCGGGTCCCGGCCCCGGTCGGCGACCCGGACGCCCCGGCGCGCGCCATGATCTTCGACTCCGTCTACGACACCTACCGCGGCGTCGTCACCTACGTACGGGTGGTCGACGGCGACCTGAACCCGCGCGAGAAGATCGCCATGATGTCGACGAAGGCCACGCACGAGCTGCTGGAGATCGGCGTCAGCGCGCCCGAGCCGCACCCGACCAAGGGTCTCGGCGTCGGCGAGGTGGGCTACCTGATCACCGGCGTGAAGGACGTGCGCCAGTCCAAGGTCGGCGACACCGTGACCAACGCGGCCAAGCCCGCCACCGACGCGCTCGGCGGCTACAGCGACCCCAAGCCGATGGTCTTCTCGGGCCTGTACCCGATCGACGGCTCGGACTACCCGGTGCTGCGCGACGCCCTGGACAAGCTCAAGCTCAACGACGCCGCGCTCAACTACGAGCCCGAGACGTCGGTGGCCCTCGGCTTCGGCTTCCGCGTGGGCTTCCTCGGCCTGCTGCACCTGGAGATCGTGCGCGAGCGCCTGGAGCGCGAGTTCAACCTGGACCTCATCTCCACCGCCCCGAACGTCGTCTACGACGTGACGCTGGAGGACAACACCCAGGTCGAGGTGACCAACCCGTCGGAGTTCCCCGGGGGCAAGATCAAGGAGGTCCGTGAGCCCGTCGTCAAGGCCACGATCCTCACCCCGGCCGAGTTCGTGGGCGCCGTCATGGAGCTCTCGCAGTCCAAGCGCGGCGACCTGCAGGGCATGGACTACCTGTCCGAGGACCGCGTCGAGATGCGCTACCACCTGCCGCTCGCCGAGATCGTCTTCGACTTCTTCGACCAGCTCAAGTCCAAGACCCGCGGCTACGCGTCGCTGGACTACGACACGTCCGGCGACCAGGTGGCCGACCTCGTGAAGGTCGACATCCTGCTGCAGGGCGAGCAGGTCGACGCGTTCAGCGCCATCGTGCACCGGGACAAGGCGTACTCCTACGGCGTCATGATGACGGCGAAGCTCAAGGAGCTCATCCCGCGCCAGCAGTTCGAGGTGCCCATCCAGGCGGCGATCGGCGCGCGCGTCATCGCCCGCGAGACCATCCGCGCCATGCGCAAGGACGTGCTCGCCAAGTGCTACGGCGGTGACATCAGCCGGAAGCGCAAGCTGCTGGAGAAGCAGAAGGAGGGCAAGAAGCGCATGAAGAACATCGGCTCCGTCGAGGTGCCGAAGGACGCGTTCATCGCCGCGCTCTCCTCGGACTCGGACGGCCCCAAGGACAAGAAGAAGTAGGTGCCCGCTCTTCCTCCCGGCATCCCCGTGCCCGACGACGGCGGGCTGCCCGCCTGGGCGCGCCCGTCGGGCCCGGTCGCCACCGCCCAGCCGTTCGGCGTGTACGTGCACGTCCCGTTCTGCACGGTGCGCTGCGGGTACTGCGACTTCAACACCTACACGGCGTCCGAGCTGGGCGGCGGCGCCAACCAGGCGGCCTACGCGACCACCGCGCTGCGTGAGGTCTCCCTCGCGCGGCAGGTCCTGTCCGACGCCGGACGGTCGCCCGCCGCGGTCTCGACCGTCTTCTTCGGCGGCGGCACCCCGACGATGCTGCCCGCCGAGGACCTGGCCCGCGTGCTGACCGGCATCCGGGAGGCGTGGGGCCTGGCGGACGGCGTCGAGGTCACCACCGAGGCCAACCCGGACTCCGTCACGCCCGAGTCCCTGCGCGTGCTGGCCGACGCCGGGTTCACCCGGGTCTCGTTCGGCATGCAGTCCGCGGTGCCGCACGTGCTGGCGACCCTGGAACGCACGCACGACCCTCTGCGCATCCCCGACGTCGTGCGCTGGGCGCGGGACGCCGGCCTGGACGTGTCGCTGGACCTCATCTACGGCACGCCGGGCGAGTCCCTGGACGACTGGCGCACCAGCGTCGAAGCGGCGCTGGCCACCGGCGTCGACCACGTGTCCGCCTACGCCCTGGTGGTCGAGCCGGGAACGAAGATGGCGGCGCAGGTGCGCCGCGGCGAGGTGACGCTGCCCGACGAGGACGACCAGGCCGCCAAGTACGAGCTGGCCGACGACCTGCTCACCGCGGCGGGCCTGCGCTGGTACGAGGTGTCCAACTGGTCGCGCCCCGGGCACGAGTGCCGGCACAACGTGGGCTACTGGCGGGGCGACGACTGGTGGGGCGTTGGCCCCGGCGCGCACAGCTACGTGTCGGCGCCGGACCCGGCGTCCGACGCCGCTGTGGGCGACACGGCGGACGGCGACGAGCCGCCCGCCGGCGTCCGCTGGTGGAACGTGAAGCACCCCCGCGCCTACGCGACGCGGCTGGAGGCCGGGCACAGCCCGGGCGCCGGCCGCGAGCTGCTCACCCGCGAGGAGGCGCACCTGGAGCGCGTCATGCTCGGCGTGCGGCTGCGCGAGGGGCTCGACCTCGGCGTGCTCTCGGCGCAGGGGCGTACCGCGGTGGCGGGCCTCGTGGCCCGCGGCCTGCTCGACGGCCACGCCGCCCTCGGGGTCGGTACGGCCGGCTCCGGGACGCCGGGCGGCACCTCCGGCGCGGGGACCGCGCGCGCCGTCCTGACGCGCCGTGGGCGCCTGCTGGCCGACGCCGTCGTGCGGGACCTGACCGCCTGATCCGCGCTCCTTTTCTTCACGCAAAAGGTCCTTTTCGTTTGTTTGCACGGTGGGCGAAACCGTCGATATCTTGTGCTGTTCATACCGTTACGAGGCGGCTCGGTCCCGCCTGACAAGGGGCACGCGCATGAGCAACACCTACGGTGGCTGGAACCCGCAGGATCCCTCCTCCGGACAACGTCCGGACCCCCGGTCGCAGGGCGGCCAGCCACCGCAGCAGCCCGACCCGTACGGCCCGCGCGACCCGTACGGCCGCCCCGCCAACCCGTACGGCCGGCCGGACTACCAGCCCCCGCAGTACCCGCACGGCGGCTTCCAGCAGCAGTACCAGGCGCCGCAGCAGCAGGTCCCGGCCTACGCGCCGGTCCAGGAGCCGGAGCCGAGCCCTGACGACGTGCCCCCGACGATCGGCGGCGCGTGGCGCTGGGCCTGGGGCGCGTTCGGCGCGAGCTGGGGCATCTGGGTGCTGATGAGCCTCGCCCTCGGTGTCGCGCAGGTCGCGGTCGTCCTCCTGTTCAGCCCGTCCACCATGGACGCCCTGTCGAGCTCCACCGACCCGGCGGCGCTCGACGCCGCGCTGGCCGCCGGCCAGTCGTTCGAGGCCAAGGCGCTGGGCGCGGCCGGCACCGCGATCAGCTTCCTGCTGCAGGCCCTCCTGTACGCGGGTGCGCTCGCCGCCACCCGGACCCGCACGGTCCGGTTCCGGGACTTCTTCCTGCTGCGCGGCTTCGGCGGCCTGGTCGGGTACGCACTGCTCGCGGGGGTGATCGGGTTCGTCAGCACCGTCGTCCCGGTGGCGGGCGGCCTGATCCAGGTCGTCTGCACGCTCCTCCTGCTCCCTGTGCCCTTCCTGCTGCTCAACGGCGTGGGCTTCGGCCGGGCGCTCGGCCGCGGCGTCGGGCTCGTGCTGTCCCACCTCGGCGCGGCCCTCGCGTTCTTCGGGATCTTCGCGGGCCTGGCCGTCGCGTCGATCTTCACGTGCGGGACCGGCCTCGTGGTGGTCGCGCCGGCGATGCTGCTGATGGGGGCGTGTCTCGTCCAGCGGTGGACCGGGGAGCCGGTCCGGTCCTGACCTGCGGGTAACAACTCCGCGGTTGCACATGCGGAATTGCGGAGAAAAGGTGAAGGTGGCTTCGGATCACTGAACAGTGAAAAGGGGATCACATGACCGAGAACACTCCGCAGAACCCGTACGAGCCGGGAGCCGGCGGCCCGACGCCGCCGCAGAACCCGGCCGGCGGTCCGGCACAGCCGGGCGGGCCCGCGCAGCCGCCGCCGTACGGCGCCGGCGAGCAGTCGCCCTACGGCACCGGCCAGCAGCCGCCCTACGGCGGCGCCACCCAGCCTCCGCCCTACGGCGGCGCGGGTCAGCCGCCGGCCTACGGGGGTCAGGGCGTGCCCTACGGCACGCAGTCGGCCGCGCCGTTCGCCGTCGGCGAGGCACTGAGCTTCGGGTGGAGCCGCTTCACGGGGAACTGGCTCTTCTGGGTGCTCTTCGTCCTGCTCTCGTTCGCCGTGGGCGCCATCTTCAACGCCAGCTCGTTCGGCGACTACCAGGAGATCAACCAGGCCGCGATGCGCGGCGACATCAGCTCGTCCACGGCGACCGGGGTGTCGTTCGGCGGTTCGCTGCTCGGGCTGATCGGCGGAATCATCAACTCGATCCTCGGCGCCCTCGGGATCAACGCGGCCCTGCGTGAGGTCTCCGGCGAGAAGGCGACCTGGGGCACGCTCTTCAAGGTCAACAGCTACCCGATGATCATCCTGGCGGCGCTCCTGCTGCTGGTCGCCGGCTTCGTGGGCCTGCTGCTGTGCGGCCTGGGCCTCATCGCCCTGGCGATCTTCGCGCCGTTCACCTACCACAACGTGGTGGACCGCAACCTCAACGCGTGGGACGCGCTGACCGGCTCGTTCCGCCTGGTGGGGCAGAACTTCGGCTCGGTGTTCCTGCTGGAGCTCGCGCTCCTGGGCATCAACATCGTGGGCGCGCTGGTGTGCGGGCTCGGCCTGTTCGTCACGATCCCGCTGTCGCTGCTGGCGCTGGCCTTCGCGTTCCGCCGCCTCACCGGCGGACCGGTCGCCAGCGGTCCGGCGACGGCAAGCCCGGGCACGATGGGTCCCGCCGTCGCCTGAGCCGCCCGACCGATCGCCGAGTCAGCATGCTGGTCGCCGACCAGCATGC
>NZ_JBHWZO010000160.1:0-14540 GCF_042728455.1 Promicromonospora sp. NPDC060204 | reverse complement strand
GCTCCCGTAGGGTTGCAACGGGGTCGCGACGACGAAGGAGACACCGTGGAGGAGCCGCCGGTGCTGGAGCAGTCGGTACGTCGATCGGGCGCGCTCATCGACTACCTGGCCCGTCATCTGCGCCGGCGCAGCGAGTCGGCGCTGGCGCCGCTCGGCCTGCGCACCCGGCACCTCGTGGCCCTCACCGTGCTCCGCGACCGGGCCGAGATCACGCAGCGTGACCTGGCCGCCGCGCTCGTGCTGGACAGCACCAACATCGTGGGGCTGCTCAACGAGCTGGAGGGCAAGCACCTGGTCGAGCGGCGGCGCTCCCCGCAGGACCGGCGCCGGCACGTGGTCTCCCTGACCGACGACGGCGTCGCGCTGCTCTGCCAGGCGGAGGCCGCGCTCACCGCCGTCGAGGACGAGGTCTTCGAGTCCCTCGGCCCGGAGCAGCGCGACCAGCTCCAGAAGCTGCTCGTGGCGGCGACGTCGTCGGCGTCCACGCCGTTCTGCTGAGCGCCCGGGCCGCCGAGCCGGGCTGACGGGCGGGCCGGTCAGCCCGCCGAAGCTCAGCCCACCGAGGTTCAGCCCACCGAGACCGTCACCGTGTGCCAGCCCGTCGCGCCGTCGGGGGCGGGCGGCGCCTCGGCCTCCGTCTGGACCAGGCCGTCGGCGTCCGTGGCGCGCACCGCGAGGGTGTGGTTGCCCGCGGCCAGGTCGATCGACGCGTGCCACTGGCGCCACGTGTCGGGACCCACAGTCTCGGCGAGCTCGGCGGTGACCCAGTCGCCGTCGTCGGCCCGGACCTCGACCTTGCCGATGCCCGTGTGCTGCGCCCAGGCGACGCCGGCCACGGTCACCGCGCCGGCGGGCGCGGAGCCGCGCGGCACGTCGATGCGCGACTCGACCTTGATCGGTCCCAGCGCGGACCAGCCGCGCGGCGTCCAGTAGCCCTGGTCGGCGTCGAAGGTGGTGACCTCCAGCGAGGTGACCCACTTGGTGGCGGACACGTACCCGTACAGGCCGGGCACCACGAGCCGCGCGGGGAAGCCGTGCTCGACGGGCAACGGCTCGCCGTTCATGCCGATCGCGAGCAGGCTGTCGCGGTCGGGGTCCTGCAGCACCTCGAGCGGCGTGCCCGCGGTGAACCCGTCGTCGCTCCGGGAGAGCACCATGTCGGCGCCGGCGCGCGGCTTGGCGCGCTCCAGCAGCGCGCGGATCGGGTAGCCGAGCCACAGCGCGTTGCCGATGAGGTCGCCGCCCACGGTGTTGCTCACGCAGGCCAGCGTCACGTGGTGCTCCTCCAGCGGCAGCGCGAGGAGCTCGTCCCAGGTGATCGTGAACGGCTCGTCCACCAGGCCGTAGACCTCCAGCGACCAGTCCTTCGGGTCGACCTGCGGCACGATCAGCGCGGTGTCGATGCGGTAGAAGTCCGGGTTCGGCGTGACGTACGGGGTGAGGCCGTCGAGCTTCAGGTCCGCGCCGGCGGGCACCGGGGGCGCCGTCGTGCGCGCCGTGGGCAGGCGGAGCTTTTCCCGCACGGCACTGACCGCCGTCGAACCCGCCGAGAGCACGCGCGAGCCCACCAGGGCCAGCGCGGCCACGCCCACGGCGAGGCCGGAGACGGTCAGGAACCCGCGTCGGTCCACCCCGCCGCCCGACGTCGCGCCGCCCGAACCGCTGCCCGACGCCGCGCGCCGCGACGGCACCGGCCGCAGCCGCGCCACGGCCGCCCGCAGCAGGAGCACGCCGGCGCCCAGCCCGACGATGCTGGGCAGCGCCCACATCGGCGTCGCGTCCGGGCGCAGCACCGCGACCATCGCCCCGACCACGCCGACGGCGCCCATCAGCAGCGCGCCGAACGGTGGGCGGCGCAGCTCCAGCCAGCCCGCGAGCGCCGCGCCCAGGGCGAGCACCACGCCCATCGTCCCGAGCAGGACCGCCTTGTCGTTGGTGCCGAACAACTGCACGGCGACGTCCTTCAGCCAGCCGGGCACGGCGTCGATCACGGCGGCGCCGCCCGCGAACAGCGTGCTGGCGCCGGGTGCGACGACGGCCGCGACGAGCTCCGCGACGGCCAGCCCCGCCCCACCGGCGAGCACGCCGGCGAGGGCGGCCCAGCCCGCGTCCCCCGGAGAGCGCTCGGCCCGCGGGGCGGCCGGGCTCTCAGTTGCCTGAGTCATGAGCTCAGCCTGGCACGGGTTGCTGTGCGGACCGAGCCCGGAGGCAGATCATGACGATCCCGTAAGAACTCGCCCGGACCGGCCCGGGACGTGCGGGCGGCGCTCAGATCCCGGTGTCGCGCACGATCTTCGAGTTGTGCGCCTGCGCCCGCGGCCGCACGGTGACCAGGTCGATGTTGACGTGGTCCGGGCGGGACAGGGTCCAGGCGATGGTGTCGGCGATGTCGTCGGCGACCAGCGGCGTGTAGCCCTCGTAGACGGCGGCGGCCTTCGCGGCGTCGCCGCCGAACCGGACCAGCGAGAACTCCTCGGTCGCGACGGCGCCGGGGGCCACCTCGATGACGCGCACCGGCTCGCCGGCGATCTCCCAGCGCAGCGTCTGGGACAGCATGTGCTCGGCGTGCTTGGCGCCCGTGTATCCGGCGCCGCCCTCGTACGCACCCTGGGCGGCCGTCGAGGTCACGTTCACGACGTCGGCCACGCCCTTGGCGGCGCCCGCCGCCCGCAGCAGCGGGAGCACGGCCTTGGTCACGCGCAGCGTGCCCAGCACGTTGATCTCGTACATCTGCCGCCAGCCGTCGACGTCGGCCGACTCCACGCGGTCGAGCCCGAGCGCGCCGCCCGCGTTGTTCACCACGGCGTCGAGCCCGCCGGTCGCGGCGAGGTGCTCCGCGAGGGCGGCCACGGCGGCGTCGTCGGTCACGTCGACGGCGTAGACCTCGCAGCCGGTCTCCGCCGCGAGCGCCTCCAGACGGTCGACACGGCGCGCCGCCGCCACGACGTCCCAGCCGTCGGCGCGCAGCCGGCGGGCGGTGGCGGCACCGATGCCCGACGACGCACCGGTCACCAGGGCGCGTCGGGTCGGCGTGGTCTCGGAACCGGTCTGCGGGGCGGTGCTGTCGCTCATGGCGGCACCCTAACCTCGGCGGCCGCTCGCCGTCGGCCGGGTCCGACGCCGAGAGCGAAAGCGCCCGGAACGCGCAGGTCGGCCGGTGTAATGTGGCGGCCGGGTCGCGGGCCACGCTTTGGCCCGCCGATGCGGCTCTCGTCGTGAGCCGCTTCCCCGCCCGGACGCGAGATGGCGCGTCGCTGTGCACCCATGGCACTCATGTCGTGGGCTGTTCGTCGACCCTTGGAGCCATCGCGTGAACCCCCGCCCTGCCCGTGCGTCCCGCCCGTCCGCCCGGACCGTCGTCCTGCCCGCCGTCGTCGCCGCGGCGGCCCTCGCCCTCGCCGCCTGCTCGGCCACCGCGCCCGGTGCGGTGGACGCAGAGGGCGCGTCCCCGGCGTCGGCCGGATTCCCCGTCACCCTGGACAACTGCGGGTTCGAGACCGAGGTCGCCACGCCGCCGGAGCGGGTGGTGACCATCAAGTCGTCCACCACGGAGATGCTGCTGGCGCTCGGCCTGGGCGACCGGATCGTCGGGTCGGCGTTCCTCGACGGGCCGCTGCCGGACTCGCTGGAGTCCGTGCCCGCCGTGGACGAGCCGTTCGCCGACGAGGCGCCCGGCTCCGAGGCCACCCTGGAGCTGGAGCCCGACCTGGTCTACGCCGGCTGGGAGTCCAACCTGACGGCGGAGACCGCGGGCGACCGCGAGACCCTCGCGAAGCTCGGCGTCGCCACGTACGTCTCCCCCGCCGCCTGCAAGGAGGACGGGTACATGCCGGACCCGCTCACCTTCGACACGGTGTTCGCCGAGATCGAGGAGGTCGGCTCCCTGTTCGACGCCGACGACGCCGCGGCCGCGCTCGTCGAGGAGCAGCGGGCGGCGCTGGACGCGATCGAGCCCGACGACCGCGGTCTGACGGCGCTGTGGTGGTCCTCGGGCGACGACACCCCGTACGTCGGCGCGGGCATCGGCGCGCCCCAGATGATCATGGAGGCGGCCGGGCTGACCAACGTCGCGGCCGACGTCCACGACACGTGGACGTCGCTCGGCTGGGAGAACGTGGTCGAGGCCGACCCCGACGTGATCGTGCTGGTCGACGCCGCCTGGAACCCGGCGGACGCGAAGATCGAGGCGCTGGAGGCCAACCCGGCGACCCGCGAGATGTCCGCGGTCAAGGACGAGCGGTACGTCGTGCTGCCCTTCCCGGCCACCGAGGCGGGCGTAAGGAACGTCGACGCCGTGGCCTCGGTGGTGGACCAGCTGGCGGACCTCGACCGGTGAGCGGTTCCGTGCCGGGCGTGGCGAGACGACCGAGCGTGGCGGGACGACGGAGCGAGCCGGGCCGAGCCGGCGTCTCCCCGCGGCCGGGCGGCTGGCTGGCGCTGCCCGTCGCGGCGCTCGTCCTCCTGCTGAGCGTCGGCGTCGCCGTGACGATCGGGCCGGCGGACCTTGCCCTGTCCGAGGTCGGCCGGTCACTCGCCACGCACCTGGGGCTCGGCGGGCCGCTCGGGCTGGAGCCGCTGTCCGCGCTGCGCGACGGCATGGTGTGGCAGCTCCGGATGCCCCGCATCCTGACGGCGGCGGCCGTCGGCGCGGGCCTGGCGGTCTGCGGCGCGGTGATGCAGTCGCTGACCCGCAACCCGCTCGCCGACCCGTACCTGCTCGGGCTGTCCTCGGGCGCGTCGCTGGGCGCCGTCCTGGTGCTGCTCGCGGGCGTCCCGCTGCTGCTGCCGGTCGCGGCGTTCGCGGGCGCGGTCGGCGCGCTCGCCCTGGCGCTCACCCTGGCCGGGGCGCTCGGCACGATCACGCCCACCCGCACGGTGCTGGCAGGGCTGGCAATCAGTCAGCTCTGCGCGGCGGCGGTGTCGTTCGTGATCTTCTGGTCGGCCAAGGGCGACGCGTTCCGCGAGGTGCTGTCGTGGCTGATGGGCTCGGTCGCGTCCGCGACCTGGACGTCGGTGGCGATCGCCGGCGGCGCCGTCCTGGTGCTCGGCACGCTGCTCGCGCTGACCGGGTCCGTGCTGGACGCGTTCACGTTCGGCGACACCGCGGCCGCCGCCCTGGGCGTGCCCGTGAACCGGGCGCGGTGGATCCTGCTGATCGGCGTGGCGCTGCTGACCGGCGCGCTCGTGTCGCAGACCGGGTCCATCGGGTTCGTCGGGCTGATCCTGCCGCACGCGGTGCGGCTGTTCACGGGCGCGCGGCACCGGCTGCTGCTGCCGCTGTCGGCGCTGGCCGGCGCGTCGTTCCTGGTCTGGGCCGACACGCTGGCCCGCACGGTGTTCGAGCCGCGCGAGCTGCCGGTCGGCATCGTGACGGCGGCGATCGGCGCCCCGGTGTTCGCGTTCCTCCTCTGGAAGGGAAACCAGCGGTGAGTGCTGGACATTTGCGGGTTTCAGACGTCCCTGACCAACAAATACCCAGCACTCAGCGGGCTGGGCTGGGGGTTGAGGGAGTGTTCTGGGAGATCGGGGCGCGAGCGATCCTGGACGACGTCGGGGTGGTCGCCCCGGCCGGCGCCGTCACCGGGCTGCTCGGGCCGAACGGGTCCGGCAAGTCGACCCTGCTGCGCGTGCTGGCCGGGGTGCAGCAGGCGGGGCGGGCGCCGTCGTCGGGCAACGGGCAGGCGGGGCGGGCGCCGTCCGGCGCCGGGCCGACCACCACGTTCGACGGCGCCGACCTCGCCGCCCTGCCCCGGCGGGAGCGCGCCCGGGTGCTCGCCCTCGTGGAGCAGGACGCCACGACCGACCTGCCGCTGACGGTGCTCGACGCCGTCCTGCTCGGCCGCATCCCCCACCGCTCGCTGCTCGCGGGCGACTCCGACGCCGATCGCGCGGCCGCCCGCGCGGCCCTCGACGCCGCGGGCGCCAAGGAGCTCGCGGACCGCGAGGTCGGCACGCTGTCCGGCGGTGAGCGCCAGCGCGTGCACATGGCCCGGGCGCTGGCGCAGCAGCCCCGCCTGCTGCTGCTCGACGAACCGACCAACCACCTGGACATCTCCGCCCAGCTCCACGCGATGCAGGTGCTGCGCGACCTCGCCGCGGACGGCGTGACCGTCGTCGCCGCGCTGCACGACCTGAACCTCGCCGCCTCGACCTGCGACCACCTGGTGCTGCTCGACCACGGCCGCGTGGTCGCGGCGGGCCCGGTCGGCGAGGTGCTGGTGCCGGAGGTGCTGGAGCCGGTCTACGGCGTCCGCGTGGACGTGCTGCGCCACCCGCGGACGGGCAGGCCGGTGCTCTCCTTCGAGCGCGGCTGACGAATCGGGCCGCGTCCTGGGGCTGACGTATGAGCTGACCTGTTCCATGATGGGAGCCATGGCCGCACCAGAGTTCGTCGTCCAGGCAGGCAAGGTTCTCAACCCGTGGGTGCTCCGCGTCGCCGGACGCATCCCGCCGTGGGTGGTGCTGCACCACGTGGGTCGCCGGTCCGGGGTCGAGTACCGCACTCCCCTGGTCGCGTTCGCGGCCCGGCCCGAGGAGGAAGTGGTGGCGGTGCTGCCGCTGCCGTGGGGCTCGGGCACCGACTGGGCCCGCAACACGATGAGCGCGGGCACCGTGCGCCTGGAGCGCGGCGGGGCCGACTTCGTGGTCAAGGACGTGCGGCTCGTGCCCGCGTACGAGGCAGTCGGCTGGCTCGGGGCGGTGCCGTCGCGGCTCCTGTCGGCGGTCGGCATCGAGGAGTGCCTGGTGGGGACCCTGCACAAGGGCTGAAGCCCAGGTCAGGCCGGGTTTCCGGTCGGGTGACGGCCGCAGGGCGGCCGGGTGGTGGCCGCGTGTCATCGGGCACCCCGGCGCGGGAGTATGTTTCGCGTCGTGATCTTGCGCACAGCCACGCTGTCCGACGCCGCCGCGGTCGCCCAGGTGCACCACACCACCTGGGTCACGACCTACGGGGCGATCCTCCCGCCCGAGTTCTGGGCCACGGCCACGCTCGAGCGCCGCATCACCACCTGGGAGCGGTGGCTGTCGAACGGCGCGGCCCCCGTGGTCGCCGACGCCGACGGCGAGGTGGTCGGCATCGCGATGTCGGGCGACGCCGTCGAGCAGGAGGACGTGCTGCCCGTGCGCGCCCGGCAGCTCTACCTCCTCTATGTCCTGGCGGCGTACCACGGGACCGGCGTCGGACAGGCGCTGCTGGACGCCGTGGTGCCGCCCGGGACCCCGGCCCAGCTCTGGGTCGCGGAGGACAACCCGCGGGCGCGGCGCTTCTACGAGCGCAACGGCTTCGTCCTGGAGGGTGCCCGGGTGGTCGACACGAGCACCGCTGACCTGGCAGAGGTCCGGATGGTCAGGTAGTCGGGTTACCGTTCCCCCCATGTCAGACTTCCACGTCCGCGCCTCGACCCCCGACGACGCCGTCGGCATCGCCGCCGTGCACTGGACCACCCGGCGCGCCATGTTCGAGGACCTCCTGCCGCCCGAGCACTGGCAGGCCGAGACCCTCGGCACCCGCACCGAGGGCTGGATGCGGATCCTGGCCGCCGGCAACAAGGCGCTCGTCGCCGAGGTGGGCGACAAGATCGTCGGCTTCGCGATGAAGAACCCGTCCGGCCCGCACCTCGGACAGCCGCCGGCCAAGGCGATCGAGCTGCACGAGCTGTACGTCGACCCGGCGTTCCACGGCACCAACGTGGGTCACGCCCTGCTGGAGAACATCCTCCCGCCCGGCACGCCGGCCCAGGTCTGGACGTTCGCCTCCAACCCGCGGGCGCGCAAGTTCCTGCAGCGGGCCGGCTTCCTGCCCGACGGCGTGACGGCGACCGACCCGGACACGGACCTGCTGGAGGTCCGGCTCGTTCGCTGAGCGCTGGGCCTCGGCGGGGCGCTGGATGGTCGGCAGCGGCCCGCACCCGGCACCGAGCTGCACACGAGCGTTATGTGCTCGATCCGGGGCGGGGCGCGTGCCAGGATCTCCGGATGACCAGCGCCTACAGCGTCGAGCTGTTCGATGATCCGGCGGCCGTCCTGGGCGTCGCGGGCGACCTGCTGGCCGCCCAGCCCGTGGTCTGGAGCGTCGTCGCGACGGTGACGCGCCAGGCCGCCCGGTCGTCCACCCCCGGCGGGCCGCGGCCGGAGCACCCGATGTGGTGGGCGGTCGTGCGGGAGCACGGCGCCGTCGTCGGCGTGTCGATGCGCACCATGCCGTACGCGCCGCACACCGTCTGGGTGCCCGACCTGCCCCAGGAGGCCGCGCGGCTGCTCGCACGCGCCGCCCTGGACCGGACCGCCCGCGCCGGTGACGCCCCGCTGACCTCGGCGAACGGCCCCGACGCCGCCGTCCGCGCGTTCACCGACGAGGTGGTGCGCACGACGGGCGGCACCGCGCGCGAGGACCGGCCGGAGCGGCTGTGGGAGGCGACGCGGATCGTGCGGCCCACGCCGCCGTCGGGCCACGCCCGGCTCGCCACGCTCGCTGACCTCGACGTGGTGACCGCGTGGTTCGACGTGTTCCACCAGGAGGCCGATGACCAGGCGGGCCGCGCGCCGGACGAGGACGCGGAGCCGCTGCTGATCGGCGGCGCCCGGGAGCGGATCGAGGAGGGCGCCGTCTGGCTCTGGGAGGTCGACGGCGAGGTGGTGCAGCTGACCGGCGCCCTGCCGCCGTCGTTCGGCGTGGTGCGGATCGGACCCGTCTACACGCCGCGCGAGCACCGCGGACGCGGTTACGCCCGGGCGCTCGTGGCCGACGTCGCGCAACGCGTGCTCGACGACGGCCACCGGGTCTGCCTCTACACCGACAAGGGCAACCCGGTGTCGAACCACGTGTACGCGGCGATCGGCTTCGAGCCGGTGCTCGACCAGGTCAACCTCGTCGTGGACCCGGTCGCGCCGGGCCGGGCGGTAGCGTCCGTGCCGGGGACCACGCCGGGCACCGCCCCCGACACCGCGCCGGAACGGACGCCCCCGTCCGTTCCGGCGACGAAGGAGAGCTGATGGGACGCAGGGCGATCATCTTCCACGGGACCAACGCCGACCCGGCGTGGATCTGGTACCCGTGGCTCGCGGACCGGCTGCGGCAGCGCGGGTACGACGTCGAGACGCCGCACCACCCGGGTACGAACGTCGAGCCGGTCGCGACGTTCCTGCCCACGGTGCTCTCCGCGCACACGTTCGACGAGGACACCGTGCTCGTGGGGCACTCCGGCGGGGCCGCCCTGCTGCTGGCGCTGCTGGAGCACCTCGACGTGACCGTGGCGCAGGCCGTGCTGGTGGGCGGCTACTCGACCAACCCGAACCCCGGTCCGGAACCGGTGCTGCAGGAGTCCTACGACTGGGACGCGATCCGCGCGCACGCCCGGGACCTGGTGTTCCTCAACTCCGTCACCGACGAGTTCGGCTGCGACGCCGAGCAGGGCCGCGCGATGTTCGACCGGCTCGGCGGCACGCTCGTGGTGCGCGACGACGGGCACTTCATGGAGAACACCCTGGAGATCGCGGACCGGCTGATCCCCTGACCTGGCGGCTGACTCGACGGACCAGGAGGCTGACTCGACGGACCAGGCGACTGACTCGGCGGTGCGTGGCAGGATCCCGGGCGCCTAGCCGGCCAGGAACTTCAGGAGTCCGCGGTTGAAGGCCGCGGGCTGCTCGATGTTCGCGGCGTGGCCGTCCTTCGCGATGACCGCCGCCGTGCCGCGGGGCGCGAGCCGGGCCGCCGCGACCGCGTGGCCCGAGGGCCAGAGCTCGCTCTCGGCGCCCGCCACGAACAGGGCGGGCACGTCGCACCGTTCGATCACCGGCCGCCAGTCGGCCGTGGCGTGGTCGGCGAGGACCTCCAGCTCGGGGTCCGTGATGGTGCGCGAGCCGCCGCTCATCGCCCGCAGGAGGCGCACGGTGCGCATCCCGCGCAGCCACACCGAGCGGCCGTGCCCGGTGGGCGGCGGGCCGGCCGCGAAGTACGTGTCACGGTTGGACTCGTCGTAGCCGTAGTACCCGTACGGCCAGTCGGCGGTGTTGAGCATCTTCGGTGTCTGGTCCACGATCACGACGCTGCGCAGGCGTTCGGTGCCGGCCTCGTCGACGTACGCCCACACCGTGTTGCCGCCCATCGACCCGCCCACCAGGGTCACGTCGCGCAGGTCGAGCTGCTCCAGCACGGCGCCGACGTCGCGGGCCCGCCGCCGCAGCGTGGTGCCGGGCGCCATCGCCTCGGTGGCCCCGTGGCCCGGCAGGTCGACGGCGAGCACGCGGTAGCCCGCCCGCGCCAGCGCGGGAAGCTGGAACCGCCAGGACGTGGCGGCCGCCTTGAATCCCGCGAGCAGCACCACCGGTCTGCCGTCGGCGGGACCCCGCTCGGTGAGGTCGAGCCGGACGCCGTCAGCGGTGCGCAGGTGCATGCGGCCACAGTAGCCAGGGCCGACGACGGCCCGCCCTGCGAGATGGTCGGCCCCCGGCCGGCCGCCGCGACATACTGGCGGGCGATGCGACCCGAACGGCTCACTCCCCACGCCCGTGACCTGACGACACGCTCCCTGGACTGGATGGACCAGCAGTGGGACCCGGAGGTAGGGCTGCTGCGAGCGCCCGAGGAACCCGGCGGCGGCCACGCCCCGACGGGGCACCTCGTCCGCGAGACCGGCTGGTACGCCGTCGGCCTGCTCGCGCGGAACCTGCCCGCCCGGGACGGCGCGGAGTCCGACCTGGAGCGCGCCCGGCACGCCCTGGGCCGCGTGCTGGACCACCAGCTCGACGCCCCGGGGATGCCGTTCCACGGCACGTGGCTGCGCAGCCCGCACGAGCCGCGCCCGACGGCGGAGTCCCTCGCGTGGCGCGACTACGACCCGAACTGGCGCGAGTTCATCGGCACGACCCTGGTGGTCGTGGCCGAGGAGTTCCCCGAGGCCCTGGCGGGTGACCTGGGCCTGCGCGTGGAGGCCGCGCTGCGGCTGGCCGTCGAGGGGTCGCTCGCGCGCCGCGTCGGCGCGCACTACACGAACATCGCGCTCATGGCGGCGTTCCTGCTGCAGGACGCCGCCGTCCGCCTGGGCGAACCCGCCTGGGAGGCGCCGGCGCTGCGGCTCGCGGAGCAGGTGCTGGCCCGGTTCCGGGTGGACGGGACGTTCGACGAGTACAACTCGCCCACGTACTACGGCATCGACCTGTACGCGCTGGCGCTGTGGCGCCGGTACGCGCGCCAGCCCCTGCTGCGCGACGGCGGCGCGGAGACGGAGGCGGTCCTGTGGCGGGACACCGCGCGGCGGTACCACGCGGGGCTGCGCAACCTCGCGGGCCCGTACGACCGCAGCTACGGCATGGACCTGCGGCACTACGCCTCCGGGATCGGGCTGTGGGTCTGGGCGGCCGTCGGACGCGACCTCGCCCCCTTCCCGGAGACGGACCGGCCGTTCCGGCACGCGTGGGACCTCGCGCTCGGCCCCGTGGTCGCGGTCCTGGGCGCCGAGGTGCCGGACGACGCCCTGGCGCACCTGACCGGGTTCCGCGGCGAGCGGCAGGTGGACCAGGTGATCGTGCGCGACCCGCGCCGGGTCGCCACGTCGTGGGTCGGCGAGCGTCTGCTGGTCGGCGCGGAGGACGTCGGGGGTGAGCGCGGCAACCTGGCCGACCAGTTCCACCCGGCGACGGTGCACTGGCTGGTGGACGGCGTCTCCGGGGCGGACGGCGCCGACGTGGGTGGCGACATGGCCGGCGCCGCCGACGTCGGCTGGATCCGGCTGGTCAGCGGCCTGAATGTCGACGCCCGGGCCGAGGGGCCGTCGCTGACCCTGACCTGCGCGCGGCACGACGGCGGTGACCTCGCGTTCGCGTTCCACGTCCGGGTCCCGGAGGCGGACCTGGGCGGCGGGCAGACGGCGGACGACCCGGACACCGACGGCTTCCCCTTCGCCGATCTGACGACCGAGCGCTGGGCGCTGCCCGGCCTGGAGGTCACGCTGGACACCGACGCCGAGCTGGTCGCCGTCGAGCCCGACCCGGCGGACGACACCTGGTGGCTGCGCTACGTGGCCCGCGAGGTCCCCGCCGACAGCCCGGTCCGGTTCGGGATCGACCTGAGCGCCGGATAGTCCTCGCTGCTCAGAGCAGTGCTGCTCACGGCAGATCCGCCTCCCCGGGGCCTGCCCGGGGAGGCACGGTGAGGTCATGACCGAATCACCGCAGCCCCCGCAGTTCGGCGAGCGCTCCCGGCGCGACCTGTTCGAGCGGCGTGTCCTGGTCCTGGACGGGCCCCTCGACGACGACAACGGCACGCTCCTGATGACGCAGCTCATCACGCTGGCGACGGAGGACCCGGCCTCCGACATCGACCTCTGGATCCACTCCCCGGGTGGCTCGGTGCCGGCGATGCTGGCCATCCGCGACATCATGCGGACCATCCCCAACGACGTCTCCACGCTGGTGCTGGGCATCGCCTACAGCGCGGGCCAGTTCCTGCTCTCGGCGGGCGCCCACGGCAAGCGCCGCGCGCTGCCCAACGCGCGAGTGCTGATGCACCAGGGATCCGCCGGCATCGCGGGCACCGCCGTCGACATCGAGCTGCAGGCGGACGACCTGCGGCACACCCGCGACACCGTGCTGCGGCTGATCTCGGAGGACACCGGGCAGCCGGTCGAGCGGATCTTCGACGACTCGCTGCACGACCACTGGTACACGGCCGAGGAGGCGCGCGAGTTCGGGTTCATCGACACGATCGTGGGCGGCTTCGACGGCATCCGGCCACGGGAGCGCGCACGGACCGGGTTTGCCCCGACCACCGGGACGACCACGACGACCGCCGAGGGAGACGCCCGATGAGCAGCTACACCATCCCGAACGTCATCGCCGCGCACCCGCGGGGCGAGCGGATCATGGACGTCTACTCGCAGCTGCTGAGCGAGCGGATCATCTACCTCGGCACGGCGATCGACGCCGGCGTCGCCAACGCGCTGATCGCCCAGCTCATCCACCTGGAGTCGAGCAGCCCGGACAGCGACATCCAGCTCTACATCAACTGCGAGGGCGGCGACCCGAGCGCGGGTATGGCCATCTACGACACCATGCGGTACATCCGGCCCCAGGTGTCGACGACCGTCGTGGGGCAGGCCGTCGCCGTCGGCGCGGTGCTGCTCGCCGCCGGGGCCGAGGGCAAGCGGGCCGCGCTGCCGCACGCCCGCGTCATCCTCCACCAGCCCGCGGCCCAGGGCCGCGGCGCGATCCCGGACCTGATCCTGCAGGCCGACGAGGTGGTCCGGATCCGGGCGGACATGGAGGAGGCGCTCGCCCGGCACACCGGGCAGAGCGTGGGCACGCTGCGCACCGACACCGACCGGGACCGCATCTTCACGGCCACGTCCGCGCGGGAGTACGGGCTGCTCGACCACGTGATCGAGCAGCGTTGACCTGGGCCCGGGCCGGGAGGCCCGGGTCCGCCTCGCCTAGGCCGCCAGCGCGAAGTCGGCCCGGCAGGTCGCCCGCCCCCAGGCGTCCTGGACGGTGACCAGCCGGTCGGCGACCGCGCTGACCAGGTCGACCAGCGTGATGTCCAGGGCACCGGCGATGGCGGCGATCATCTCGCTCGACGGCTCCTTGACCCCACGCTCGATCTCCGAGAGGTACTGCGGCGAGATGCCGGCCCGGCGCGCGGTCCGGTCGAGGGTCTCGCCGCGCTCGTGCCGCAGCTGCCGCAGCCGCTCGCCGACGAGGTGCCGCCACAGCGGCTCCCGTCTTGGCCGGACCGCCCCACGGGCCGACGACGGCGGGGCGTCGGCGTCCGGAGGCACGTCGTCGTGCACGGGCTGCGGAGGCGGAGCGGTTTCGGCCATGGCTTCGAGAGTAGGGCGACCCGACCGACGGGGCCGGGCGTTCTGCTGAGAGCAGCGGGCGCCCGGGACGTCGGAGGGCGGATCGGGCACTATGGAGGCATGGCTACCGACCTCTGGATCACCGGCGACCCCGACACGGACCGGCTGCTCAGCGACGACCCGTTCGCCCTGCTGGTCGGCATGCTGCTCGATCAGCAGTTCCCCATGGAGCACGCCTTCGCCGGCCCCGGCAAGATCCGCGACCGGATGGGCTCGTTCGACGTCCGCGCCATCGCGGATGCGAACCCGGACGAGTTCGTGACGATGGCGACCACTCCCCCGGCGATCCACCGCTACGGGCGGTCGATGGCGGGTCGCGTGCTGGAGCTCGCCCACACCGTCGTGGACGAGTACGACGGCGACGCCGCCCGCATCTGGACCGCGCCCGGCGCCGACGGCGGCGCCCCGACCGGTGCCGAGGTACTCAAGCGGCTCAACGCCCTGCCGGGGTACGGCGAGCGCAAGGCCAAGATCTTCCTCGCCCTGCTGGGCAAGCAGCGCGGCGTCCGGCCGGAGGGCTGGCGCGAGGCGGCGGGCGAGTTCGGCGAGGACGGCTCGCGCCGCTCCATCGCCGACGTGACCAGCGCGGAGACGCTGCAGGAGGTCCGCGCGTTCAAGAAGGCGCAGAAGGCGGCCGCCAAGGCCGAGGCCTGACCCCGTGCGCCGCGGTCCGGGTCACGCCCGGAC
>NZ_JBHWZO010000159.1:0-14588 GCF_042728455.1 Promicromonospora sp. NPDC060204 | reverse complement strand
CGTTTTGCCGAGCGTTCGGGGCAGTCCCGGCCCTGACCGGTCGGGGCAGTCCCGGGGCGCGGGCACTGTGGGAATCGACGACCGGCAGGGCGAGTTCCACCGTCATGGGAACGGGCCGGCGCGCGCCTTCGGCAGGCGCTCCGTCCAGGTCGAGGTCCGGATAGTGAGAAGTCCGGGTCTCCTCCTGGTCATCTTCCGATTCGCCGCCTATACCTCCCTCACGGTCAACCGCCCACCGCGCGACCACCGAGCTCAACACGTTGCGAGGAGCCCTCCCATGACCTCATCAACCGCACCGACCGCCACCCCGCCCGCACCCACCGTCGTCGTCGTCTCCGGGAACCCCCGTCCCGGGTCGCGCACCCTGCGCGCCGCCGAGGCGGCTGCGCACCGGATCGCCGCGCACCTGGGTATCGACGACGTCACGACGATCGACCTGGCCACGTTCGCCGACCAGGTCCTCGCCGCCGAGCACCCCGAGGCCGACGCCGCGAAGGAGCGTCTCGCCGGCGCCACCGTCGCCGTGATCGCCACGCCCGTCTACAAGGCGGCCTACACCGGCCTGCTCAAGGCCTTCCTCGACCTGTACGGCAACGACGGCCTGGCCGGCGTGGTCGCCGTGCCGCTCGTGGTCTCCGGCAACCCCGCGCACGCGCTGGCCGGGGAGGTACACCTGCGGCCCGTGCTCGTCGAGCTGGGTGCCGTGGTGCCGGCCCGCTCGCTGACCGTCACGGAGAGCCAGCTCGCCGACCTCGACGGCGTGATCGAGGCCTGGCTGAGCCGGGCGGGCGAGTCGCTGCGGCGGGCGACCGGCCCCGGCGTCGTCGTCCAGGCCCGGGTTCCGGCCGGTGTCGGTGCTGGTGCTGGTACCCGTGCTGGTGCCGGTGCCGCCGCTGGTGTCGAGGAGGTCGCGCGATGACCGCCGAGAACATCGACCTGTCCGCCCTGGAGGAGCTCTTGGCCCAGCAGGACGAGCCCCAGCTCAGCCCCGACGAGTTCAAGACGGTCTTCCGCAACCACCCGGCCGGCGTCGCCGTCGTCGCGCTGCTCCACGAGGACCGGCCCGTCGGGTTCACCGCCACATCCGTCATCTCGGTCTCCGCGGCTCCCCCGCTGCTCGCGTTCTCGCTCGCCTCGACCTCGTCGTCGTGGCCCGCGATCTCCGAGGCCAGCACGCTGGCGGTGAGCTTCCTGGCCGACCACCAGGACGACGTCTCCGCCCGCTTCGCCACGAGCGGCATCGACCGCTTCGCCGACGGCGGCTGGACGCCGCTGCCCACGGGCGAACCGGTCATCGACGGCGCCGTGTCCTGGTTCCGGGCCCGGGTGGTGCAGCGCACCCCGATCGGCGACAGCTACCTCGTCTCGCTGCGCGCGCTGGCGTCCAGCCTCACCGAGGACGGCGGGGAGCCGGCCGCGTCTCCCCTGGTGTACAAGAACCGGGCGTACCACCGCATCGGCGACGACACGACGATCTGACGCCGGGCGGCGCGGCAGTCGAGCGCGCGCCCGCCGGACGCGCCTACCGGCCGGACGCTACCCAGTCATTGTGCCCGAATCTCGCCCCGTTTCGGGCCCAATGACTGGGTAGCCGGCCGCCGCCGGCCGCCGCAGCGATCGCTCACGCCTCCAGGAGGTCAGGGCGGGGGTGGCGGACGCCCTGGACGGCGTCGCGCGGGATGACGGCGCCGATCGCCGCGACGTCGTCCGCCGACAGGGCCAGCGACGCCGCCGCCACGTTCTGCTCCAGGTAGCGCAGCCGCTTGGTGCCGGGGATCGGCACCACGTCGTCGCCCTGCGCGAGCAGCCACGCGAGGGCGAGCTGGGCCGTGGTCACGTCGCGCTCGGCGGCCAGCGACTCCAGGGAGCGCACCAGCGCGCGGTTGTGCTCGAACGCCTCGCCGGCGTAGCGGGCGTGGCTGCGGCGCACGTCGTCGGCGGCGAGCGTGTCGGTCGAGTCGACGGTGCCGGTCAGGATGCCGCGGCCCAGCGGGGAGAACGGCACGAACCCGATGCCGAGCTCGCGCAGCACGGGCAGCACGGCGTCCTCCGGGTCACGGGTCCACAGCGAGTACTCGCTCTGCACGGCGGTGATCGGGTGGACGGCGTGGGCGCGGCGCACGGTCTCGGCGCCGGCCTCGGACAGCCCGACCGCGCGCACCTTGCCCGCCGCCACGAGCTCGCCCAGCGCGCCGACCGTCTCCTCGACCGGCACCTGCGGGTCCACCCGGTGCAGGTAGTACAGGTCGAGGTGGTCGGTGCCCAGGCGGGCCAGCGACCGGTCGATCGCGTGGCGCACGTACTCGGGGCGCCCGTCGACGGGACGGCCGTCGGGGTGGCCGCCCGCCGGCGGCAGGCCGAGCTTGCTCGCCAGCACGATCCGGTCGCGCTGCGGGCCCAGCACCCGGCCGATCAGCTCCTCGTTGCGGCCGTGGCCGTAGACGTCGGCGGTGTCGATCAGGGTGACGCCGAGGTCGAGCGCGCGCAGCAGCACCGCCTCGGCCTCGGCGGCGTCGGCCGGACCGTACGAGTCGGCGACGGACATGCCGCCGAACCCGACCGCAGAGACGGTCAGGGCGTGCGGGCCGGAGCCCAGCGTGCGGGTGGGGACGGGCGGGGTGGGACTGCTGGCAGTGGTCATGCCCGCAGCCGACCACCCCGCCCCGCCGTCGGCAAGGTCCGCCCGCAGGCTCTCGCATGGCGAGACGCCCCGGCGGGGCGGTCGGTCACCAGGACGGCAGGCCCAGCGCTGTCAGCGCCGACCGCAGCCGGTCCCGCCCGCGCAGGGCTCCCGGTCCGCGCAGCCGGTTCAGGGCGCGCCCGATCCAGCCGCCGTCGAGCCCCTCCTCGCGGTAGAAGTCGGTCATGCGTTTCTCGTAGGCCGCCAGCGGACGCAGCTGCCGCGCCGTGTCGTAGGTCTCGTGGTGCAGCACCACGGCCTGCGGCAGCCGGGGCTTGACCCGTCCCGGGCGGGCCGGGTCGGGGCGCCCGACGACGAGACCCACCACCGGCGCGGTGCCCCGGGGCAGCCGCAGCTCGGCCGCGAGCTCCTCGGGCCGGTCGCGGACCCCGCCGAGGTAGACGGTCCCCAGCCCGAGGGACTCGGCGGCCACCATGGCGTTCTGGGCGGCAAGCGCCGTGTCCAGGTACGCGGTGACCGTGGTCTCCAGGTACCCCGTCGCGTGCACGGACGTGTTCCGGCGCTCGGCGAGGGTGCGGACGCGCGCGACGTCGGCCACCCACACCAGCAGGAGCGGCGCGTCCCGGACGTGCGCCTGCTCGCCGGACAGGGCGGCCACGCGGGCGAGGCGCGCCGGGTCGGTGACGGCCACGACGCTCCAGAGCTGGAGGTTCGACGTCGTGGGCGCTGACTGTGCGGCCGCCACCAGGGTGGGCAGCACGGAGGGCGGCAGCGGTCCGGGCAGGAACCGCCGGACCGAGCGGTGCGCGAGCTGGACGTCCAGCACGGAGCGCGGGAGGTCCGCCGCCGCGGCGACGGTCGCGGAGACCTGCGGAGCCGCGGTGTCGGCGCGGCGCGGGGTCACGCCGTAGCGGGCGGCGACCTGGACGCGGGCGGCGGCGAGCCGACCGGCGTGCTCGGGCGACTCGGGGTGCTCGGAGGGGTCGCGCGAGGAGTCGTGCGCTTCGTCGCGCGCGATCTCGGGCGGGGTAGCGGGCTGGTGCGCTCGCGGTGTGCGGGTGATCCGGGCCGGCCGGCGGGCCGACGGTGCGGGAGCTGTCTCGGTCGGGGTGGTGACCAGAAAGGCGTCGATGGCTGTCATGAGTGCTCCGTGGGGTGGACGGAAGGCCAGACACTCACGTTGCGAGCCCTTCGTCAATGCCCCAGTTCGCCGTCTCACTCCCCGGACAGGGGTCACGCGGCACTGTCGCGCCTGGTGACAGGGCTGCGGACGCCGCCCGCCCACTATATGGACTCTTTGCCGGATTGGTTGACTCGTCGGATTTTTTCCCGTCTCATTCCCGCCGCACTGCAAGGGGCGGTGTCACCTACGTTCCCGATCCGAGGAGAAAGACCGTGTCCACGACGAGAAGGCCCGCCACGAAGAGGCCTGGACGGTGGCGCCTCGCCGCCACCGCGGCCGTGCTGGTGTCCCTGGTGGTCTCCGCCTGCAGCACCGGCTCCGGCACCGCGTCCGCGCCGGTCCCCGAGGAGGACCGACCCGGGGGCACCCTCAACATCGGGCTGGCCGCGGAGCCCAACGGCGTCGACGCCGCCGTCGTCAACCAGGTGTGGCGCACGGTCGCCCGTGCGCTGACGGACTCGCTGGTCTTCTTCAACCCGGAGACCAAGGAGATCGAGCCCTGGCTGGCCACGGAGTGGACCGTGAAGGACGCCCGCGTCTACACGTTCACGCTGCGCGACGACGTGACGTTCCACGACGGCACCGCGCTCACGTCCGAGGTCGTCAAGCAGAACTTCGAGAGCCTCGACCGCCCCGGCATCCACTCCAGCGCCAAGACCATCGTCGAGGGCATCAAGGAGATCCGGACGCCGTCCGAGCACGTGGTCGAGGTGGAGTTCGCCAAGCCGAACGCCGCGTTCCTCGTGAGCCTGTCGCGCGCGCACGCCGGCATCGTGTCGGCGAAGACCGCCGCGCTCCCGGTCGAGGAGCGCCAGAAGTTCCTGGACGGCTCCGGCCCGTTCTACCTGGAGGAGTACACGCCCAACCAGCGCATCGTGCTGAAGAAGCGCGCGGACTACGACTGGGCACCCGAGTACTTCGGGCGCAGCGGGCCGGCGTACCTCGACGAGGTGGTCTACAGATCATCCCGGAGGACTCCGTGCGCAACGGCGCCGTCATCGGCGGCGAGGAGCTCCAGTTCGTCTACTGGGTCAACGCGAAGTACGTGGACCAGCTCGAGGCCGCCGGCCTGACCATCACCGAGACCACCAACCCCGCGACGGGCACGGAGTGGCCGGTCAACACCTCGTCGAAGGTCCTGAAGGACGTCCGGGTGCGCCAGGCGCTCCAGCACGGCATCGACCGCGCGGAGTTCACCAAGCTGGTCTCCGGCGGCTACGACGAGGCCGCGACGGGCCCGCTCAGCAAGGCCAACCCCTTCTACTCCGACCAGAGCGAGTACCTCACCTACGACCCGGAGCTGTCGAAGCAGCTCCTGGACGAGGCCGGCTGGTCCGAGACGGGTGAGGACGGCATCCGCGTCAACGCCGACGGCGACCGGCTCTCCTTCCGCTTCCCGCGGGACGGCGCGGCCGAGCAGGTGGTGCAGGCGCAGTGGAAGGAGCTCGGCATCGAGCTGGTCCTCGACCCGCCGCTGGACGCCGAGGCGAACGAGAAGCTGCTCTCGGGCGAGTACGACATCGCCTACTGGTACCACTCCACGCCGGACCCCGACGTGCTGCGCGCCAACTACGGCGTCGAGACGGGCTCGAACCGCTCGTTCATCGCGGACGACGACAAGACCGGCCAGCGGCTCGACGACCTGCTCCAGGAGCAGAACACCGTGATCGAGCCGGAGGCGCGGCAGAAGATCGTCGACGAGGCCGCCCAGCTCCTGGTCGAGGACGCCTACGTGCTGCCGATCGTGAACGACACCGACATCTGGGCGTTCCAGCCGACGGTGCACGACATCCAGCCGGTGGGCCTGGACCAGTACCTCTACAACGCCTGGCTCTCGGAGAAGTGAGGTGCTGAGGCACGGGCTGCTGAAGTACGCCCTGCGGCGGCTGGCCTACGCCGCGATCGTGGTGTGGGGCGCATTCACCGGGGCGTTCTTCCTGCTCTACATCGTCCCCGGCGACGCGGCGGGCGGCCTGACGATGGGCGCCTCCGGCGGCGACGTCGAGCAGCTCCTGGCCGAGCAGCGCGAGCTGCTCGGCCTGGACCGCCCGGTCCTCGTGCAGTACGGGGACGCGCTGTCGGGCGCCGTCCTCGGGGACTTCGGGGACAGCCTCTACCAGCGCCGGCCCGCCGTCGAGGTGTTCTTCGAGGCCTTCCCGGCCACGCTGCAGCTCGCGTTCCTGGGCCTGGCGCTGGCGGTGCTGCTCGGGGTCGCTCTGTCCGTGGTCATCGAGCTGACCGACTGGCGGCTGCTGCGCGAGCTGCTCGTCTCGCTGCCGCCGGTCGCGGTCTCGCTCCCGCCGTTCCTGGTGGCGCTCGTGCTGGTACAGCTCGTCGCGTTCCGGCTCGGCTGGATCGACGCCTTCGGCGACCGGACGTTCCTGGGCCTGCTGGTGGCCTCGCTGTCGATCGCCGTGGCCGGCGGCGGGACCATCTCCCAGCTCCTGACGGCCAACCTGCGCGGCGCGCTGACCTCGCCCTACATCGAGACGGCGCGCAGCTGGGGGCTGAGCCGGTTCGACGTCGTGGTGCGGCACGCCCTGCGCAACGCGTCGCTGCCCGTGATCACGGCGCTCGGGACGCTCATCGGCGTCATGGTCGGCGGCACCGTGCTCACGGAGACGGTGTTCTCGCGGCCCGGCATCGGCCGGCTCGTCGTCGACTCCGTCAACGGCCGCGACATGCCGGTCGTGCTGGTCGCCGTCACGGTGAGCGCGCTGATCTTCGTGACCGTCAACTTCGTCGTCGACCTGGTCTACCCCCTGGTCGACAAGCGCATCCGGCTGGAGGGCTGATGAGCGTCACCGAGACCAAGGCGGCGGTCGCCGCGGATCCGGCGGGTCCGGCCGCGCCGTCCCCGGCCCTTCCGGGCGCGGGACGACGCCGCAGGTGGCTCGCCCGCCTGCTCGACGTCGCTCGCACGCCCAGCCTGCTGGTGTCGTACGTGTGGCTGGTGCTGATCGTCACGGCGGCGCTCGCCCCGACGCTGTTCGCGCCGGGCGACCCGCTGGCGCAGAACGGCGACGCGATGCTGCTCCCGCCCGGTCCCGAGCACTTCTTCGGCACCGACGACCTGGGGCGCGACCAGTTCACGCGCACCGTGCACGGCACCCGGCTGTCCCTGCAGGCCGCGGTGATCGCGGTGCTGATCGGCCTGGTCAGCGGCTCGCTGATCGGGCTCGTCGCGGGCGCGGTGCGCGGCTGGCTCGACAGCGTGCTGATGCGCGTCGTCGACGTCATGCTCGCCGTGCCGAGCCTCATCGTGTCGCTGGCGATCATCTCGGCGCTGGGCCACGGCACCCTCAACATCGCCGTGGCCATCGGGATCAACAGCACCGCGACCTTCGCCCGTCTCATGCGGTCCGAGGTGCTCAAGGTCGCGGGCGCCCGGTACGTCGAGGCGTCGGTGTTCGCCGGCCACGGCTACGCCTACCGGCTGCTGCGGCACGTCGTGCCGAACGCCACCCGGTCGGTGCTGGCCTACGCGACGATGGAGATCGGCAGCGCCATCCTCACCGTCGCCTCGCTGAGCTTCCTCGGCCTCGGCGCCCCGCCGCCCACGCCCGAGTGGGGCCTGCTCGTGGCCGAGGGCCGCACCTTCATCGCCGCGCAGTGGTGGCTGAGCCTGCTGCCCGGCCTCGTGATCGTCGTCTCCGTGCTGGCCGTGTATCGCATCGGCCGGTCGATCGACCGAGGGAGAACCCGTGTCGTCGCCTGAACCCCTGCTCACCCTCGACGGCGTCAGCGCCCAGTTCGCACTGCCCGGCCGTCCCCCGGTCCGCGTGCTCGACGACGTCAGCCTCTCGCTGCGTCCCGGCCAGGTGCTGGCGCTGGTCGGCGAGTCCGGCTCGGGCAAGTCGACCCTGGGCCGCACCGTCACCGGCACCCTGCCCGAGAACGGCCGCGTGACCGCCGGGCACGTGACCTTTGCCGGGCGGGAGCTGACGGGCCTGCCGGAGCGCGAGCGCCGCGCGATCCGCGGCAAGGACATCGGGTACATCCCGCAGGACGCCCTGCTCGGCCTCAACCCGCTCCTGCGCGTGGGCGTCCAGGCGGGCGAGCCGCTGCGCGCCCACGGCCTGGCCGGCAAGGCGGAGCGCCGCGAGCGCGTCATCGAGCTGTTCGGCAAGGTCGGGCTGCGCGACCCCGAGAAGATCTACGGCGCCTACCCGCACGAGCTGTCCGGCGGCATGTGCCAGCGCGTGCTCATCGCCGCGGCGATGTCCACAGGGCCGCGGCTGCTCGTCGCCGACGAGCCCACCACCGCCCTGGACGTCACCGTCCAGAAGACGATCCTCGACCTGCTGGGCGGCCTGGCCGCAGAGAACGACCTCGCCGTGCTGCTCGTCACGCACGACCTCGGGGTCGCGGCCGAGCGGGCGGACGAGATCGCCGTGCTCAAGGACGGCGTCCTGGTGCGCTCCGGCCGCACGCGCGAGGTCGTGGCCGACCCCGGGGACGGCTACACCGAGCAGCTCCTGCGGTCGTCCTCGCTCGGCTTCTCCGGGGCCGACGCCGCCGCTGCGCGGCAGGAGCGCACCGCCACCCGGGTCCCCGCCGACGCCCCCGTGGTGGTCCGGGCTCGCGACGTCGCCAAGACGTTCCGCGCCCACCGCGGCCGGACGGCGGTCACCGCCGTGGCCGGGGCGAGCTTCGAGGTGCGGCGGGGCACCACGCTCGGAATCGTGGGCGAGTCCGGGTCGGGCAAGACCACGCTGGTCCGCCTCCTGGCGGGCCTGACGCCGCCGAGCTCCGGCACCGTCACGGTGGACGGCGAGCCCGTGGTCCACCACCGCCGGGGCGCCGGCCAGGCCTCGCTGTACCGCAAGGTGCAGATGGTCTACCAGGACCCGTTCGCCTCGCTGAACCCGCGCACCGTCGTGCGGTCGATCCTGGAGGAGCCGCTGACCGGCCACCGGATCGGCGGGTCGGGCCGGCGGGGCGCCGCCGAACGCGCCCGGCGGGTCGACGAGCTGCTGGAGCAGACGGGCCTGCCGGCGTCGGTGGCCGACCGCTACACGGCCGAGCTGTCCGGCGGCCAGCGGCAGCGGGTCGCGATCGCCCGCGCGCTCGCGCCGCACCCCGAGGTGCTGGTGCTCGACGAGCCCGTCTCCGCGCTCGACGTCACCGTGCGGCGGCAGATCCTCGACCTGCTGCTCGACCTCCAGGACCGGCTCTCGCTGACGTACCTGTTCGTCTCGCACGACCTCGGCGTCGTCGCGGAGCTGTCCGACGAGGTCCTCGTGCTCCGGCACGGCGACGTCGTCGAGCACGGCCCGGCGTCCGACGTCATCTCCCGGCCCCGGACGGACTACGTCCGCCGGCTGCTCGCCTCCATCCCGGGGGCGGCGCCGGCCTCCGCGGCGGCGGGCACCCCTGCGCAGTAACAAGAACGAAGCACCACCGCATCAGACGAAAGGACTCCGCCATGGGCGAGCCGGCACAGCGCCAGCTGCACCTCGGATACATGTACTGGCTGAACGGGACCCACTGGGGTGGCTGGCGGCTGCCGGAGTCGGCCACGCCCGACCCCTTCGGTCTGGCCTACCCTGCGCAGGTCCTCAAGCTGGTCGAGGACGCGAAGTTCGACTTCTTCTTCCTCGGCGACACGCTCCCGGGCGACGTCTACCGCGAGCACTACGGGACTACGCACAACGCCGGGCGCCTCGAACCGTTCACGCTGGCCTCGCAGCTCGCGCTGCAGTCCTCGAAGATCGGGCTCGCGGTGACCGCGCACCCGACCTTCTACGAGCCGTACATCCTGGCCCGGCTGACCGCCTCGCTGGACCACCTCAGCGGCGGGCGCCTGGCCTGGAACGTGGTGCTCGGCGCGAACGACCTCGCGGCCAAGAACTTCAGCCTGCCCGACCTGGGCGGCGAGAGCCGCTACCGCCGGGCGGCCGAGTTCATCGACGTCATCCGCAAGCTCTGGGACAGCGTCGAGGACGGCACGTACCTCCAGGACAAGGAGTCGGGGCAGTACCTCGACCCGAGCAAGATCCACCGGCTGGAGCACCAGGGCGAGTTCTTCTCCGTGGCCGGCACGCTGCCCATGCTGCGCCCGCCGCAGGGCCACGTGCCGCTGCTGTACGCGGGCGGCTCCGAGCTGTCCCGCGAGCTCACGGCGCAGTACTGCGACATCAACTTCACCGGCCCGCCCACCCGGGAGGTCTCGGCGGAGTTCAACGCCGACGTCCGCGCGCGGGCCCTGCGCCTGCGCGGCCGGGAGGAGCCGATCTTCTTCCTGCCCGGCATCACGCCCGTCATCGGTGACACGCGCGAGGAGGCGATCGACCTCTTCGACCGCCTGAACGCGGGCCTCCCAGTCGACGACGACCCTGTGGCCGGCGACCAGGGCGACGACTACTACACGAGCGAGGCGTTCCAGGCGGCGCAGCGGGGCCGGGCGCCCCTGCCGATGGGCGCGCGCAGCCTGCGCTCGATCGGCGAGCGCACCGGCGCCGACCTGCGCCCGCTGGGCCTGGACGGCGTGCTGACGCCGTCGCTCGCGGCCGAGCTGAACGACGTCGGGCAGAAGCTGCTGCGCACCATCGCCGACCGCACCGGCCGCACCGTCGAGGCGGGCACCGTGCGCGGCCGGGACCTGCTGCACAACTCCATCGGGGGCGGCTTCCCGCTCGCGATCGGCACGGCGGACGACGTCGCGGGCACGCTCATCGAGTGGTTCGAGCAGGGCGCCGCCGACGGCTTCAACATCCAGTCGCCTGCCATGCTCGACCAGCTCGAGCGGTTCACCGGGCAGGTGGTGCCGATCCTGCAGGACAAGGGCGTGTTCCGCACCGAGTACGAGGCGGACACGTTCCGCGGGCACTTCGGGCTGCCGGTGCCGCCGAACCAGTTCGCGGCACAGGAGGCGCGCGCATGACGCTCCCCGACGGGTACCGCGCGCTCGGGCGCTCCGGCCTGGTCCTGTCCGAGCTGGGCGTGGGTGCCAGCACGTTCGGCCGCAGCGGCATGCGCGCCGTCGGGCAGGAGCAGGTCAACCGGATCGTGGACCGCGCCATCGACCTGGGCGTGACCTACTTCGACGTCGCCGAGGGCTACGGCGACCGCACCGGCCTGTCCGAGGAGCTGTTCGGCACGGCGCTGGCCGGACGGCGCGACCAGGTGGTGATCGGCACCAAGTTCGGCCGGTCGCTGGCGACGGACCGCGGGCCCTCGTACGGCCGGACCGGGGCGCGCAAGTACGTCCTGGCCGCGGTCGAGGACAGCCTGCGCCGGCTCGGCACCGACTACATCGACCTGTACCAGATCCACTTCCCGGACCCGTTCACGCCGATCGAGGAGACCCTCTCCGCGCTCGACACGCTGGTGCGCGACGGCAAGGTGCGGTACGTGGGCGCGTCCAACTTCAAGGCCTGGCAGCTCGCCGACGCCGACCACGTGGCCGCGGCCCGCGGCTACGGCCGGTTCGTCTCCACGACCGACGAGTACAGCCTGCTGTGGCGCAAGCCGGAGGAGGAGCTGATCGGCGCCCTGGAGCACTTCGGCCTGGGGTTCCTGCCGTACTTCCCGCTCCAGAACGGGCTGCTGACCGGCAAGTACTCGCGGGACAACGCGCCGGAGGGCGCCAAGATCACCAACCTCAAGACGTACCTGCTCGGCGAGGCGCCGTGGGACGCGCTGGAGAAGTTCGAGCGGTTCGCCGCCGACCGGGGCGTGACGCCGAGCGCGCTCGCCCTGGGCTGGCTCCTGGCGCAGCCCACGGTGACCAGCGTGATCACGGGCATCACGGTGCCGGAGCAGCTCGACGAGAACCTGGCGGCGACCCGCTGGGTCCCCACCCCGGAGGAGGAGCAGGAGCTCCGCGACCTTCTCCCGGGCACCCTCACGGGCGGCCCGGGCCGCGTCGGCTGACACCGGTCGGTGTCGGTGTTGAGCACAGCAGTTGCCGCCAGAGAGGGACGTTCTCTGGCAGCAACTGCTGTGCTCAACACCGCTCGTGGGTGACCGGCGACCGGATGGCGAGACGATCCGGCAGGGCCATTGCGTCCTGGTGGGGCGGGGCTATGTTGCGCGCGGTCGGCGTCCGCGGCAGGTCCGCGGGGGTGCGCCGCGACGACACCGGAGGTTCTCTTGCCCGCTCCACAGCCCCCTTCGCCCTTCTTCGTCGGGCTCGACGCCGACGGCGCGGGCGCGCACCCGGCGGCCGCCGTCGTCGCGCGCCTCGCGGGCGCCGACCTCGTGTCCGGCGCCCGGCTGGCCCGCACGGTCCGGCAGGCTGAGCACGCCGGCCTCACCTTCGTCTCCTTCACGGACGCGCTGCTCCCGGCGGTACCCGGTTCGCCGGCGTCGGCCCGCCTGGAGTCCGTCACGCGTGCCGCGTTCGTGTCCCGCACGACGACGGCGATCGGGCTGGTGCCGCAGGTGCCGACCACCTACCCGGAGCCCTTCCACGTCGCGGCGCAGCTCGCGTCGCTGGACATCGCGGCGGCCGGCCGCGCCGGCTGGCTCGCCGCGGTGACCCGGGACGCCGCGACCGCGGACGCCTACGGCCGCCCCGTGGTGGGCGACGTGACCCGCGAGGCGCGCGACGTCGTGCGCGTGGTCCGGGACCTGTGGGACTCGTGGGAGGACGACGCCGTGATCCGCGACGTCGCCACCGGCCGGTACATCGACCGCGACCGGATCCACCATGTCGACTTCGAGGGCGAGACGTTCTCGGTCAAGGGCCCGCTCATCACGCCCCGGCCGCCCCAGGGGCAGCTCGTGGTGCTGGCCGCCGACGGCGAGGTGCCGCCGGCGCGCGCCGGCACCGGCCCCGGCGACCGTCCCGGTGACGCGGAGCGGCTCGTCGACGTCACGCTGGTCGGCGGCGCCGGTGTGGGCGCGGCCCGCGGCAACGCGGAGGCCGCACGCGAGCACTCGCCGCTCGTCGGCGTCGACCTCGAGGTGGTGCTCGACGCCGGCGGCCGCACCGGCGCGGACCGGCTCGCGGTGCTGGACGCCAGCACGCCCACCGGCGTCCGCTCGCCGTGGGACACGCGCGCCCTGCGCTATGCGGGCGACGCCGCCGGGCTCGTCACCTTGCTCACCGAGCTCGCCACCCCGGGCCCGGACGGCTGGCGCCCGGTCGACGGCGTGCGGCTCCTGCCCGCCGTGCTCGACGTCGACCTGCCCGTGCTCGCGCGCGACGTCCTGCCCGCCCTGCGCGCCGCTCGGCTCACCGCGGCGCCGCGCGCCGGTGCCACGCTGCGCGAGTCCCTCGGGCTGCCGCGCCCCGCCAACCGCTACGACACCCGCGTCCAGGCGGACGCGGCGAGCGCCTGAGGAGACCCCATGTCCGACCTGCCCGTGACCGACCTCCCCGTGACCCGCCCCGACGCCCAGGTGCACTTCGGCGTCTTCTTCCAGGGCGTCAACCACACCACCATCTGGTCCGACCCGGAATCCGGGTCGCAGACCGACTTCGCCACGTTCGAGCGCGTGATCCGGACGGCGGAGCGCGGGCTGTTCGACGCGTTCTTCCTCGGTGAGGGCCTGCGGCTGCGCGAGTCGCGCGGCGCCCTGCACGACCTCGACGTGGTGGGCCGCCCGGACGCGATCACGCAGCTCGCCGCGCTGGCCGCGATCACCACGCACATCGGCCTGGTCGCCACCCAGAACACCACGTACAACGACCCGGCCGACCTGGCCCGGCGGCTGCAGAGCCTGGACGTGCTGTCCGGCGGCCGGGCCGCCTGGAACGTCGTGACCACCGACAACGCCTGGACCGGGGCCAACTTCCGCCGCGGCGGCTACCTCGACCACGCCCTGCGCTACGACCGGGCGCAGGGGCAGCTCGACGTCGCCCGCCAGATCTGGGACGCCTTCCCGGACACGGGCGGCAGCGACGCGTTCAGCGGGACGGTCGCGCACGTCTCCGAGCACAGCGCCCTGTTCGACGTCGAGCTCGACCCCACCACGCCGCGCAGCCCGCAGGGGCACCCGATCATCTTCCAGGCGGGCGACTCGCCGCAGGGCCGGGACTTCGCGGCCGCCAACGCGGACGTGATCTTCTCGCGCCACGGGTCGGTGCTGGCCGAGGCGCTGGAGTTCGCCGCCGACATCCGCCGCCGGGCCGTGGCCGCGGGCCGCCCCGAGGACGACGTCAAGATCTTCCCGGGCACCGGCGTCATCGTGGGCGACACGCCCGCCGACGCCGAGGAGAAGGCCCGCTGGGTGCGCTGGAACCAGGTCACCCCCGCCACGGCGCTCTCGATCGTCGGCAACGTCTGGGGCGAGGACCTGTCGGGCTACGACCCGGACGGCCCGCTGCCCGCGCACGACCCGGTGGTCGAGGAGCTGGGCGGCGAGCGTGGCTCCGCCACCACGGGCGCGCGGACCCGCGAGATCGCGGCGCGGTGGCGGGCGCTGGCGGAGGCCGAGCACCTGTCGATCCGCGAGCTCGTGGTGCGCAACAGCAGCGAGCGCGGGTTCCAGGGCACGCCGGCCGCGGTGGCGCAGGACCTGATCCGGTGGGTGCGCACCGGCGCCGTCGACGGCTTCAACATCAGCCCGTGGATCGTGCCGTCCGGCCTGGACGACATCGTCGACCGGGTGGTGCCCGAGCTGCAGGAGCGGGGCGCCTACCCGACGTCGTACACGGGGACCACCCTGCGCGAGCACCTGGGCCTGCGCGCCCCGCTCACCCGCCGCGCGGCCGCGGGCACCGCCGCCGTCGGCGCGGCGTAACCGCCGCCGCGCGCCCCCATGGTGCGCTTCTACCCAGCGATTCGGCCCGAAAACCACCCGGTTCCGGGC
>NZ_JBHWZO010000158.1:0-14836 GCF_042728455.1 Promicromonospora sp. NPDC060204 | reverse complement strand
CCGTCTGATCGAGCCGGCCCCCGATCGGGCCGCCGTCCGATCGAGCCGGTCCCCAAGGTGCCAAGTCCCCGAGCCGCCTGCCTCCGACGTACCTGCCTCCGCCGGGCCGGTCCCGGACCCGCCGGCCTTCGACATACCTGCCTCCGACAGGCCGGCCTCCGAACCGCCGGCCTCCGACGCGGCGGCCGGCCGCCCCGGCGGTCAGGACGGAGCCCTATACCGACGTCGGGCGGTGGTGGTCCAGGTAGTTCTGCGTCGTCGTGAGGCTCGTCATGTCGGGCATGCGGTCGAGGTAGACCAGGCCGTCGAGGTGGTCGATCTCGTGCTGGAAGACGCGCGCCGCATACCCGCTGACCTCGCTGGTCAGGATCTGCCCGGTCTCGTCGGTGTACCGGACCGTGATGGTCTCGGACCGGGGCACCAGGCCCAGGTACCCGGGCACGCTGAAGCAGCCCTCCCAGTCGAGGACGGTCTCGGCGGAGCGCTCCAGGACGGTCGGGTTCAGGATCTGGATGAGGCCGGTCTCGGGCCGGTCGGGGAAGACGTCGGTCCGGCGGACCTCGACGATCGCAGCCCGCACCGAGACGCCGATCTGCGGGGCCGCCAGCCCGGCGCCGTTCAGCTCGCGCAGCCGGGTGGTCAGGGTCGCCAGCAGCTCCTGGGCCCGGCCGGCCTCGATCTCCGAGGTGGGGGCCTTCAGCCGTGGGTCGCCGATCGTGACGAGGTCGTCGTCGGCGACACCCTTGATCCAGTTGTCGTCGCTGCGGTGCTGGCTCACTCGATTCCTTCCGGGCCGGGCGTGGTTCCGCGCCACCGTACCCGCGGCATGGTTCCGTGGGGCGCATCCACGCTCGGCTCAGGGCGCATCACCAGGGGAGACACATGTCGGACGCACGCCGGGACTGGCTCGCCGGGCTTCTCGCCGAGGCCGCCGCCCGGTTCGGCGTGACGCTCGACGGCGAGCCCGTCCGCGGGTCCTACGACCGGACCCTCGCCGCCCGGACGTCGGGCCCGGCGTGGCTGCGGGTCACGGCGCAGCCGCCCGAGTGGGCCCAGGGCGAGATCTGGGACGGCATCGCCACCGCGACGGGCGCGCCGTTCGACGCCATCCCGATGCCCCGGCACCTGCGGTCCGCGGAGTGGGCCACCCGGTGGGACGACGTCGACCAGGTCGTCCGGGCCGACCTCATGACCTTCGTGGACGAGCCCGCCGTGAGCACCGGCCTCGTGCTCGACCATCCGGTCGACCTGCCCGACGCCTGGTGGGCCGGGCTGCGGGTCGGGCTCGACACCCTGCGCCGGGTCACCGCGACCGAACGCCGGGTCCTGGAGCCCGACGCCGTCCGGTCCTCGATCCTCGCCCGGTTCGATGTGGAGATCGACCTCGGCCGCGTCGACTGGGAGGTCGCCCACGGCGACCTGCACTTCGGCAACCTCACCGCCCCGAACCTGACGATCCTGGACTGGGAGTACTGGGGGTGGGCGCCCGCCGGGTACGACGCCGCCGTCCTGGCCTGCTCCGCGATCCTCCGGCCCGACGTCGCCGCCCGGGTCCGCGCCGAGTTCGCCGACGTGCTCGGCACCTACTCCGGCGCCGTCGCCCAGCTCGCGGCCGCCGACAAGTACCTGCGGTTGGTCGGCATCGGCGCGTACCCGGAGATCGCGGACCCGGTCCGGCGTCGGGCGGCGACCGTCCTCCGGGACCAGCTCGGCTGACCGGCCGTGCGCGTGTACGGGCTGGTCCGCGCGGTGGGCGCCGTCAGGCGGCGGGCACCGCGCGGACGGCGTCGAGCCCCAGGGTGCGGTTGAGCTTTCCGGTGATCCGCGAGGTCACGGTGCGCGGGAGGAACCGCGGGAGCCAGGACCCGACCCGGTTCAGCTGCCGCCCCGGGTACGACGCGCTCCTGCCCCGGGCGAAGTCGTCGAGGGTCCGGCGGGCCACGTCGTCGGCGGAGTCGAGGAGCCGCTGGTCGACGGTGTGGGTGGTGCCCGCGAAGAACGCGGTGGCCGTCCCGCCGGGGTGCGCCGCCATCACGCGGACGCCCGTACCGCGCAGCTCCTCGGTCACCGCCTCGGTGAACGACAGGACGAACGCCTTGGTCGCGGCGTAGGCGGCCTGGTAGGGCATCGGCTGGAAGGCCGCGGTCGAGGCGACGTTGATGATGCCGCCGCGGCCCCGCGCCGCCATCGGGGTGCCGAACCCGTGGGTCAGCGCCATGAGTGCGGTGACGTTGAGGTCCACCGCCGTCTGCTGGGGCTCCAGCGGGCGGTCCAGGAAGGGGCCCGCCGGGCCCATGCCCGCGTTGTTGACCAGCAGGTCGACCGGTTCCGAGGCGGGGTCCAGGTCGCGCAGGAGGGCGGCGACCTGGTCGGGGTCCGTCAGGTCCGCCGCGCGGGTGGTCACCGCGACGTCGTGCGCGGCGCGGATCCGGGCGGCCAGCGCGTCGATCTCCGGGGCCGAGCGCGCGACGAGCACGAGGTCCGAGCCGCGCCGGGCGAGCTCGATCGCATAGGCCGTGCCGAGCCCGCGAGAGGCGCCGGTCACGAGGGTGGTGGTGCCGCGGTAGCTGTACATGGTCCGCCTTCGTCCGTGGATGCTTCGAGTCTCGAAGTAGTTCGGACCCTAACACCTTCGAGTCTCGAACTAATACGGCTAGGATCGCCGGATGAGCCAGACCGATCTCGAAGCCGTCGTCCGGGCGAACCACGAGCTCTTCATGCTCACGGGCGACCGGGCGGCCGACGTCGTCGCGCGGCACCGGCTCACGCTCCAGACGGCGCAGGCGCTGTGGGTCATCGACCCGGAAGAGGCGCCGCCGTCGATGAAGGTGATGAGCGAGCGCCTGCACTGCAACGCGCCGAACCTGAGCTTCGTGACCAACCAGCTCGTCGAACGGGGCCTGGTCGAGCGCGCCACGGACCCGCACGACCGCCGGTCGCGCGTCGTCGTCCTGACCGCGGAGGGCCGGCGCGTGCGCACCGAGATCATCGTCGGGACGCTGGACCGGACCCCGTTCGCCGGCCTGGACGCGGACGACCTGCGGGAGCTGGCCGGGCTGCTGGCAAAAGCGCTCGCGGCGCGGGACTGAGGGCCGGAGACCCGGTTCGGAAGGCGCGTGCGCTCAGGTCGCGGGATTCCCGTCGCAGAGATTCTCCGGGGCTTCCGAACCACAGATGTACATCTGCCACTCACTGACCACGCCGAACTTCCTGCCGTCCGGCGTCGTGTAGCGGACCGTGAGGTCCCCGACGTGGGCGCCGCCCTCGTCCGACTTCACCGCGACGAGCAGCTCCTCGGTCTGGCCCGAGTTGTCGGCGCTGTCCGCGCAGGTTCGCTCGACCCGGAAGCCATCGACCCCCTCGTGGATGCTGCCCGAGAGGGCAACGGGACCGTCCTGGAGCGGCGTGCCGCGCATACTAGCGATCGGGTCCGAGCTCGAGTCGTCGAACGACCGGAGGAAGACCCGCACGGAGAGCGGGTCCAGATCCTTGTCGCTCGTCCAGTCGACGCCGTCGATCACGATCGGACCGTCTCCGTCGGCGATGCAGGGAAAGAAGGACCCGAACGTCGTCGTCCAGGTTCCGCCCGGCGCGCGATCTTCCGCGGACGCGGCGAAGGCCCCGCCTCCCGAGTGCAAGGACAGGGGGTGCTCGTCGTCGTCGCCGTGCATCGTGATCCCGGTGTCCGCCTGGCAACCCGACATCAGGGCCAGCGCGGCGACGGCCAGTACTGTCCTGACACCCGCCGAGCCGCTCACCTCCGCGGGCCTGCGACCTCCAGCAGCAGGTCCACGAGCCGCTCGGCGGCGTCGGGCACCCCGTTCTTGCGGGCGGCGTCGGCCATGCGCTCGCGCCGTCCGGCGTCGTCCAGGAGCCCGGCCAGCGCCCCGCGGAGGTCCGAGAACGTGAGGTCGCCCTCCAGGGCGACGGCCGCGCCCAGGTCCTGCAGCCGGCGAGCGTTGTGCGCCTGCTCGTTCCCGGCGGACGATGCCAGCGGGATCAGCACCGCGGGCTTGCCCAGCGCCGTCAGCTCGGCGATGGTCCCGGCCCCGCTGCGGGAGATGACGACGTCGGCCAGGGCGAGCACGTCGGGCAGCTCCGCCCCGACGAACCCGAGCACGCGGTACCGCGCGGCCAGCTCCGCCGGGAGCGTGGCGGTGCGCTCAAACATCTCCTTGAGATTGTTCGGGCCGCACTGGTGGATCACGTTCGCCCGCTGGAGCATCCAGGGCAGCGTCTCGGCGACCAGCTCGTTGATCTGCACCGACCCCTGCGCGCCGCCCGTGACGTACAGGACGGGCAGGTCGGGGTCGAACGAGTCGAGGCCCAGCGCGTCGACGGCCTTGAGCGGCTCGCCGGTCAGCACCTCGGCGCGCACCGGGTTGCCGGTCACCACGGCCCGCTCGCGCACGGCGTCGGGCAGGAGCTCCAGGGTGGACGGCGACGACACGGCGACGCGCGTCGCCCGCTTGGCCAGCAGGCGGTTGGCCAGCCCGAGCCGCACGGTCTGCTCGTGCACCACGAGCGGACGCCGGACCAGGCCCGCCGCGATGCCGACCGGCACGGCGACGTAGCCGCCGGTCGACAGGATCACGTCCGGCTTGAAGTCGGCGACGATCGACCGGGCCTGCGCGACGCCGAGCGGCACCCGCGCCATGTCCTTCATGTTGCTGGCCGACAGCATGCCCAGCGGGTTGGCCGACCGGCGCAGCTTGCCCGTCGCGACCGGTAGGAACCGGATGCCCTCGGACGCCGTGACCCGGGCCTCCAGCCCGTCGGCCGTGCCCGCCCACAGGACGCTGACGGCGGTGCCCGACTCGGCCAGCCGGGACTGCAGCGCGCGCAGCGTCGTGAGTGCCGGATACGTGTGGCCGCCGGTCCCGCCACCGGTGACGAGCAGTCGGAACTCGGACGGCTGTGAACTCACGAGACATCTCCCTGGACGGCAGCGGAAGGGGGCGTGATGTCCACTCTAGGGGGTCGACGGCGGTCGTCCGCTTCGCCAGTGAGGTACGGATAGTCGCAGTTCAGCGGGTCTTCTTCGAGGTCAGAGTTTCTCCTCTTTCAGCGCCCCGAAAGCGGAGAAACTCTGGCCTCGAAGAGGAGCGCGAGGAGCCCTTCGACGACCCCCGGTGAGACGTAGATCACCGCGCCCCGAGCCGTCGGCTGACCTCGCGCGCCGCCCGGGTCGCCTGCTCCGCGAGGCCGGCCCGGGCGTCGTCGTCGTACGCCTCCGAGCGGAACGTGATCGCGAGTCCTGCGACCGGGCGGCCCGTGTGGTCGACGACGGCGGCGGCCACCGACGCGAAGCCCGTCGTCACCTCGCCGTCCTCCACCGCGAAGCCGCGCGCCCGGGCGAGGCGCAGCACGTCGCGCAGCTCACGGAGGGTGCGTGGCCCGGCGCCGGTCAGGTCGGTGAACGACCCCGGCGTCGGGTACAGGGCCCGCACCTGCGCCGGCGGCAGTAGTGCGAGGACCGCCCGGCCGCTGGCGGTGAGGTGGCTCGGGAGGTGGACGTCGACGTCGGTCACCAGGGGCGGGCGGCCCGCCGCGCGCTGCTCCACCAGGTACAGCACCTCCCGCCCGTTGAGGACGGCGAGGTGCCCGTTCTCGCCCGCGGCCTCCACCAGGCGCGCGACGACGGGCGCGGCCAGGCGGGTGAGCGGCGCCTGCCGCGTGTAGGCGCTGCCCAGGCCGAGCGCCGCGACGCCCAGGCCGTAGCGGCGCTCGTCGGGGAAGTGCCGCACGAAACCCTCGTCGCCCAGCACGGAGAGCAGGTGGTAGACGCTGGACCGGGGCACCCCGATGCCGTGCGCGATCGCACCCGCGGGCACCGGACCCGGCTGCGCCGCGAGGAACGAGAGCAGCCGCGCGGTGCTTCGCGCGGCGGGAACGGCGCTGCTGCCGGCCACTGTTTCCTCCCGGGTGAGTCGTCTTGTATCCCAGACTCTATCGATGCCTCCGCCCGCGCCATCCGGGCCGCCGCGGGGTTCGATGAGCGCATGAGCACCCTGCACGACGCGGCGACGACGCCCGCCACCGGCGTGGCCGACCGCGAGGAAACCCCGCACGACCTGCCCCCGCACGTCGTGCTCGACGGCACCCCGCTGACCGTCGAGCAGGTCGTCGCCGTCGCCCGCCACGGCGCGACCGTCGAGATCCACGAGAGCGCGCTGGCCCGCATGGCGCAGACCCGCGCCGTGATCGACGACCTCGCCCACGACGCCGCGCCGCACTACGGCGTCTCCACCGGCTTCGGCGCGCTCGCCCGCCGGCACATCCCCGCCGAGATGCGGGCGCAGCTCCAGGTCAGCCTCGTGCGCTCGCACGCGGCCGGGTCCGGGCCGCAGGTCGAGACCGAGGTGGTGCGGGCGCTCCAGCTCCTCCGCCTCGCGACCCTGGTCACCGGCCACACCGGCGCGCGTCCTGTCACCGCGCAGACCTACGCCGCCCTGCTCGACGCCGGGATCACTCCCGTGGTGCACGAGTACGGGTCCCTAGGCTGCTCCGGCGACCTCGCGCCGCTCGCGCACGTGGCGCTCGCCGCGATGGGTGAGGGTCGCGTGCGGGTGGACGGCGAGGAGGTCGACGCCGCCCGGGCGCTCGCCGACGCCGGGATCGAGCCGCTCGTGCTCGCCGAGAAGGAGGGTCTGGCCCTCATCAACGGCACCGACGGCATGCTCGGCATGCTCTGCCTCGCGATCCATGACCTGCGCCGCCTGCTCACCACGGCCGACGTCGCGGCGTCCCTGTCCGTCGAGGCCCTGCTCGGGTCGGACGCGCCCTTCGCCGAGGACCTGGTCGGCCTGCGCCCGCACCCTGGGCAGGCGGCGTCGGCGTCGAACATGCGCCGCCTCCTGGCGGGGTCGCCGCTCATGGCGAGCCACCGCGAGCTGGACGACGCCGGAAACCCCGTGTGCACCCGCGTGCAGGACGCATACTCCCTGCGCTGCGCGCCCCAGGTGCACGGCGCCGCCCGCGACACCCTGGACCACGCCGCCATCGTCGCGGGCCGGGAGCTCGCCTCCGCGATCGACAACCCCGTCGTCACGTCGGACGGGCGCGTCGAGTCGAACGGCAACTTCCACGGTGCGCCCGTGGCCTATGTGCTCGACTTTCTCGCCATCGCGGCCGCCGACCTGGCGAGCATGAGCGAGCGGCGCACCGACCGGTTCCTCGACGTCGCGCGCAACGAGGGGCTGCCCGCATTCCTCGCGCACGACCCCGGCGTCGACTCCGGGCACATGATCGCCCAGTACACGGCCGCCGGGATCGTCTCCGAGCTCAAGCGGCTCGCGGCGCCCGCGAGCGTGGACTCCATCCCGAGCTCCGCCATGCAGGAGGACCACGTGTCGATGGGCTGGGCCGGCGCCCGCAAGCTGCGCCGCTCCGTGGACGGGCTCACCCGGGTGCTGGCGATCGAGGTGCTCACGGCCGCGCGCGCCCTGGACCTGCGGGAAGAGGCCCCGGCGGCGGGTACGGCAGCGGTGCACGACGCCGTCCGCGCCGTCGTGCCCGGTCCGGGACCGGACCGCTACCTCGCCCCGGAGATCGAGCACGTGGTGGGGCTCGTGGCCGGCGGAGAGGTCGTGGCGGCGGCCGCGGGCGCCGTCGGACACCTGCACTGAGCCGCACCTACACCCCAGCCGAGAGCCGAAGGAGACCCAAGTGAACCAGCCGTACGACCGGGGGACCCCCGTCCCCGTCCGCGCCCCGCGCGGCACCACCCTGACCGCCCGGAGCTGGCAGACCGAGGCGCCGCTGCGCATGCTCATGAACAACCTCGACCCCGAGGTGGCCGAGCGGCCCGACGACCTGGTGGTCTACGGCGGTACCGGCCGGGCGGCGCGGGACTGGCCGAGCTACCACGCGATCGTCCGCTCGCTGACGGACCTGCGCGAGGACGAGACTCTCCTGGTCCAGTCCGGCCGGCCCGTGGGCGTGCTGCGCACGCACGAGTGGGCGCCGCGCGTGCTCATCGCCAACTCCAACCTCGTGGGCGACTGGGCCACGTGGCCCGAGCACCGGCGGCTGGAGCAGCTCGGCCTGACCATGTACGGGCAGATGACGGCCGGGTCCTGGATCTACATCGGCACCCAGGGGATCCTCCAGGGCACGTACGAGACGTTCGCGGCAGTCGCCGCCAAGAGGTTCGGCGGCACGCTGGCGGGCACGCTCACCCTGACCGGCGGCTGCGGCGGCATGGGCGGGGCCCAGCCCCTGGCCGTCACGCTCAACGGCGGCGTGTGCCTCGTGGTCGACGTCGACCCGGCCCGTCTGCACCGGCGCGTCGAGACGCGCTACCTCGACGTCGTCGCCTCCTCGCTGGACGAAGGCGTGGAGCTGGCGCTGGCCGCGAAGAAGGACCGGCGCGCGCTGTCGGTGGGCGTGGTCGGCAACTCCGCCGACGTCGTGCCGGAGCTGCTGCGCCGCGGCGTCGAGGTCGACGTCGTCACGGACCAGACCTCGGCGCACGACCCGCTCTCCTACCTGCCGTCGGGGGTGGAGCTGGCGGACTGGGCCGACCTCGCGGAGAAGGACCCCGACGGGTTCACCGAGCGGGCGCGCGAGTCGATGGCGCGGCACGTCGAGGGCATGGTCGGCTTCCAGGACGCGGGCGCCGAGGTGTTCGACTACGGCAACTCGATCCGCGACGAGGCGCGCCAGGGCGGCTACGGCCGGGCGTTCGACTTCCCGGGATTTGTGCCGGCGTACATCCGGCCGCTGTTCGCCGAGGGCAAGGGGCCGTTCCGCTGGGCGGCGCTGTCCGGGGACGAGCGGGACATCGCGGTGACCGACCAGGCCGTGCTCGACCTGTTCCCCGACGACGACCACCTTGGCCGCTGGATCCGCGCCGCCCAGGAGCGGGTCGCGTTCCAGGGGCTGCCCGCGCGGATCTGCTGGCTCGGGCACGGGGAGCGCGACGTCGCGGGTCTGCGGTTCAACGAGCTCGTGGCGTCGGGGGAGATCTCCGCGCCGCTCGCGATCGGGCGCGACCACCTGGACTCTGGCTCCGTGGCCTCCCCGTACCGGGAGACGGAGTCGATGGCCGACGGTTCGGACGCGATCGCGGACTGGCCGCTGCTGAACGCCCTGGTCAACACGGCGTCGGGCGCCACGTGGGTGTCGCTGCACCACGGCGGCGGCGTCGGCATGGGGCGCTCGATCCACGCCGGGCAGGTGTCTGTCGCGGACGGGACGGCGCTCGCCGCGGAGAAGCTCGCCCGGGTCCTGGCGAACGACCCCGCGACGGGTGTGCTGCGGCACGTCGACGCCGGGTACGACGACGCCGTCGCAGCCGCCGAGCGCGGCGGGCTGCGGGTGCCGATGCGGGAGGGGGCGTGACGGGTTCCGGTCGGGTGTCGGACGGCGGGCGCAGAGGGCCCGGCAGTGCGGCGCCGGGCGCGGGCTCGAGCAGGGTGGGCTCGGCCGGTGGGACCGGCGTCGGCGGGCTGCTCGCGGCGATCGCCGACGTCGGGCGGGCGCCGTCCGGCGGGTACGAGCGGTTCGCCTGGACCGGGCACGACCTCGCCCTGCGCGAGTGGTTCGCCGGCGAGGCCGCGGCGCGCGGTCTGGACGTGACCGTGGACCGGGCCGGGAACCAGTGGGCGTGGTGGGGCGACCCGGACGCCGACGGTCCCGGCGTCGTGACCGGCAGTCACCTCGACTCGGTGCCGGGCGGCGGCCCGTTCGACGGCCCGCTCGGTGTGGCGAGCGCGTTCGCGGCGCTCGACGCGCTGCGGGCTTCTGGTGTGACGCCGGTCAGACCGCTCGGGATCGTGAACTTCTCCGACGAGGAGGGGGCGCGATTCGGGCTCGCCTGTCTCGGCTCGCGGGCCGTGACGGGAACCGTCTCGGCGGAGCGGCTGCTGGCGCTGCGCGACCGGGCGGGGGACAGCCTCGCGGACGTGCTGGGGCGGGTCGGTGGTTCGGGCACGGCCGGCGGGTCCGGCGGGTTCGGCGGGTTCGGCGGGTTCGGCGGGTTCGGTGCGCCCGGCGGCGGTGGCGCGGCCGGCTCGACGCGCGCGGGCGGCTCGGGCGGCGTGGCCAGCTCGACCCTCGGGCCCGGCGGCGTGCGGCTCGAGCACTACGGGCGCGACGACGAGGCCGTCGCGCGCATCGGCGTCTTCGTCGAGCTGCACGTGGAGCAGGGTCGGTATCTCGCCGACCTGCCCGACGACGAGGCGGCGCCGGTCGCCGTCGGTGCCGCGATCTGGCCGCACGGCCGCTGGCGCGTCGACCTCGCGGGCGAGGCCAACCACGCCGGCACCACACCGCTGGCGCACCGGCACGACCCGATGCTCGACCTCGCGCGGCTCATCACCGACGTCCGAGCCGCAGCCGAGCACGCCGGGGCGCTCGCGACGCTGGCCAAGGTCGAGGTCGAGCCGAACGGCGTCAACGCGATCCCGTCCCGGGTGCGCGCCTGGATCGACGCCCGCGCGCAAACGGAACAGGCCGTCCGTTCGGTGATCGGCGCGCCCGCACCGCCGTCCGACCCCTCGAACGTAGGGGACATCGCCGCAAGAGCGCTCATGAAGCGACCAACCCTACGTTCGACGATTGCCGATCAAGCGATCGGCGATTCGTCGACCAGCGATCCGTCGAACAGCAGGCCGTCGAACGTAGACGTAGTCGCCGCATCAGGGCTTACAGAGCGACCAGGCCTACGTTCGGCCGTCGACGGTGGAGCCGCGATCGGTGAGGGGGTTCGGAGCCGTGCTGGCGGGCGGGGGCTCGCCGGGTGGCGGCCCGTCGAGGAGTCCTGGACGCCCGCGACGGTGTTCGACCCGGCGCTCGCGGCGCGGCTCGCCGACGTCGTCGGGCGGCCGGGCTCCGCCCTGCCCGCACCGGTGATCGGCACGGGCGCCGGGCACGACGCCGGCATCCTCGCGGCGGCCGGCGTGCCGACCGCGATGCTGTTCGTGCGTAACCCGACGGGGGTGTCGCACTCACCGGCCGAGTACGCGGAACTGGCCGACTGCGACGCCGGAGTCGAGGCCCTGACCGCCGTCCTCACGGACCTGCTGACGACCCCGGCCTTCCCGCCGTCCGGACCGGACCGGGCTGCCCGGCCGGCCGGGCGCGCGCCGTTGGCCCAGCCGTGATCCCCTTCGAGGCCCGAGTTTCTCCGCTTTGCGGCCCGTCAAAGCGAAGAAACCCGGGCCTCAAAGGGGACTACCGAACAGAGAGAGCGTGGAACGTAAGGGGAGAGCCGTGACGAGCTTCTGGTGCGAACGGGCCTGGCTGCCGGGGCCGGACGAGGCGCTCAGCGGTGCCCCCGGCGGTGCCCCCGGCGGCGCGCCCGCCGGCGCCCCCGGCCGGGTCGTCGAGCGCGGCCACGTCGTCGCGTCCGTGCGGGTCGAGACCGACAGGGGCCGGATCACCGCCGTCGAGCCCGGCGTCCCGGCGTCGGACGGCGACGTGCGCCTGCGCGGCGTCGTGCTCCCCGGGCTCGCCGACGCACACTCGCACGCGTTCCACCGCGCCCTGCGCGGGCGAACCCACGCCGACGGCGGGTCGTTCTGGACGTGGCGCCAGGGCATGTACGCCCTGGCCAGGGTCCTGACGCCCGCCCGGTACGAACGCCTGGCCCGTGCGCTCTTCGCGGAGCTGGCGCTCGGCGGGACCACCGCCGTCGGCGAGTTCCACTACGTGCACCACCGCGCCGACGGGACGCCGTACCCCGCCGCCGAGGGCGGCCCGAACGCCATGGCTGAGGCCCTGCGGTCTGCCGCGCGCGACGCCGGCGTGCACCTCACGCTGCTCGACACCTGCTACCTGCACGGCGGCCTCGGCCCCGCGGGGCACGAACCGCTCGCGCCGGAACAGGCCCGGTTCGGCGACGGCACCGTCGAGCAGTGGGCCCGGCGCGTCGACGCGCTGCGCGCGGCCTGGGCCGACGACGACCGGGTGCTGGTCGGCGCCGCCGCCCACTCGGTGCGCGCCGTCGCACCGGCCGAGCTCGCCGCGGTCGCCCGCTGGGCCCGGGACGCCGGAGCGCCGCTGCACGTCCACCTGTCCGAGCAGCCCGGGGAGAACGAGGCGGCGCTCGCGGCCTTCGGCGTCACGCCGACGCGGCTCCTGCACGACGCCGGGGCGCTCGGCCCCGGCACCACGGCGGTGCACGCGGTGCACCTGACCGACGACGACGTCGCGCTGCTGGGCACCTCGGGCACGGGCGTCTGCCTCTGCCCGACGACGGAGCGCGACCTCGCCGACGGCATCGCCCCCGGGCTCCGGCTGCTGCGCGCGGGCAGCCCGCTGTCGGTCGGCACGGACCAGCACGTCGGCGCCGACGTGCTCGCGGAGGCGCGCGGCGTCGAGGAGCACGAGCGCCTCGCGGGCGGCCGGCGCGGCGCGTTCGACCCCGCGGCCCTGATCGAGCTGGCGACGTCGGCCGGGCACGCGGCGCTCGGCCGGCCCGACGCCGGCCGCATCGCCGTGGGCGCGCCCGCCGACCTTGTCGCGGTGCGTCTCGACACGCCGCGCACCGCCGGGGCCGACCCCGCGCAGGTCGCGCTGGTCGCGGGTGCCGCGGACGTGTCGGACGTCGTGGCGGGCGGCGAGCACGTGGTGCGCGACGGCGTGCACCGGGCCGGCGACGTGGCGCGGATGCTCGCCGAGGCGATCGACGAGATCTGGGCCGCGGCGGAGCAGGACATCACGCGGGACCCGAAGCACGACATCACCAGGGGGAGCGACGCATGAGCGTGCTGCTGACGAACATCGGCGAGCTGGTCACCAACGACCCGGCACACGGCGGGTCGGGGCCGGCCGGGGGCGGGACCATGCCGGGCGGCCGGGGAACCGTGGCCGACGGGATCGGCGTCGTGCCGGACGCCGCCGTCGTCATCGAGGACGGGCGCGTCGCCTGGACGGGACCGGCGGCGTCGGCCCCGGCGGCGGACGACGTCGTCGACCTCGAAGGACGCTGCGTGCTCCCGGGGTTCGTCGATTCCCACTCGCACACCGTGTTCGCGGGCGACCGTGCCGCCGAGTTCGCCGCGCGCATGACCGGCGAGCCCTACACCGGCGGCGGCATCGCGACCACGGTCGCCGCGACCCGCGCCGCGAGCGAGGACGAGCTCCGGGCGCGCGGCCGGGCGCTCGTGCACGAGATGCTCGCGCAGGGCACCACGACCGTCGAGATCAAGAGCGGCTACGGCCAGGACGTCGCCACCGAGGCCCGCACCCTGCGGATCGCCCGCGAGCTCACCCCGGAGACGACGTACCTCGGCGCCCACACCGTCCCCACCGAGTACGCCGCCGACCGCGCCGGCTACGTCGACCTCGTGACCGGCCCGATGCTCGCCGCCTGCGCGCCGCACGCCCGCTGGGTCGACGTGTTCTGCGAGCCCGCCGCACCCACGGCGTTCGACGAGGACGAGGCGCGCGCCGTCCTGCACGCCGGGCTGCGCGCGGGACTCGGCGCGCGGGTGCACGGCAACCAGCTCTCGGCCGGCCCGGGCGTGCGGCTCGCCGTCGAGGTCGGGGCGGCGAGCGTGGACCACTGCACCCACCTGACCGACGTCGACGTCGCCGCGCTGGCGGACTCGTGGAGCGGCGGCCTCGCCTCCGGCAGCTTCGGTCCCGGAGGGGCGCCCTCTGCCGACGTCGGGCCGGGGAACGGAAGGTCTGCCGACGTCGGGCCCGGAAGTGGGCGATCTGTCGATCCCGGGTACGTGCAGTTTGTCGACGTCCGGCCCGGAAGTGGGCGATCTGCCGAGCCCGGGTACGTGCAGTTTGCCGACGTCGGGCCCGGGAGTGGGCGGCCTGCCGACGTCGGGCAGGGCGCCGGGCACGGCACCGTCGCGACGCTGCTGCCCGCTATCGAGTTCTCCACACGGTCGCCGTATCCCGACGCCCGCCGGCTGCTGGCCGCGGGCGTCCCCGTCGCGCTGGCCACGGACTGCAACCCCGGCTCGGGCTACTCGTCGTCCATGCCGTTCGTGGTGGCGCTCGCGGTACGCGAGATGCGCATGAGTCCCGCGGAGGCCCTCTGGTCGGCGACGGCGGGCGGGGCGCTCGCGCTCCGCCGGGACGACGTCGGACACCTGGGCGTCGGCGCCCGCGCCGACCTGACCGTGCTCGACGCCCCGAGCCACACCTACCTCGCGTACCGCCCGGGCGTCCCGCTGATCCACCAGGTCTGGCAGAACGGCACCCGCGCCGTCTGACAAGGCCGCGCCGTCTGATGTGGCCTGCGCCGTCTGACGTGGCCTGCGCCGTCTGACGTGGCCTGCGCCGTCTGACGTAGCCCGCGTCGTCTGACGTAGCCGAAGGCTCGGGCCAGCCCGGCCGACCTGCCCGCTTTGCCCGACTCGCCCGCGGGGTGCTCCCCTTTGAGGCCCGGGTTTCTCAGCTTTGGCTGGTCCGAAAGCGAAGAAACCTGGGCCTCAAAGGTGATGTCCGCGCGAGGGGGTGTCGGCGTCAGCCCCGAACGAGCCCACAGCCGAACGTGGGGCGAACGTAGGGTTGGTCGCTTCAAGAGAGCCCATGGAGCGACCAACCCTACGTTCGACGGCGGCCCTCGCCGCGTTGATCGGGTCGCTGTCGATCTCGGCGTGCAGATGCGCCGTGCCGGTCGACGGCGGCCCTTGCGGTGATCGCGCCAGCGCGGTGGACGGCGGGCCTTGCGGTGATCGCGCCAGCGCGGTGGACGGCGGGCCTTGCGGTGATCGCGCCAGCGCCGGTCGACGGCGGACGACGCCGCTCGGGTCGGTCGCTGACGTCGGCCCGGGCGGCCCCGAGCGATTCCGACCGACCCCGGGCGGCACCCGGCGGCCCCACAACTGAACGTAGGGTTGGTGGCTCTAAGAGGGCTCTTAGAGCC
>NZ_JBHWZO010000157.1:0-14910 GCF_042728455.1 Promicromonospora sp. NPDC060204 | reverse complement strand
GGACGCGTCCTCCGGGCCCGGCCTCTTCTACTTCACCTTGACGGTCACCCTGGTCTCCGCCGCGAGCGCCAGCTCGCTGCCGAGGTAGGACGCCGTCAGCGTCAGGTCCTTCCCCTTGGGCTGGTCCACCTCGAACCGGGCACGCCCGTTCTCGATGGTCCCGAGGAGCGTCTGCCCGTCCTTCACCGCGAGGCGCACCTGCCCCGTCACCGGGACCTCGTTCGCGGCGGTGAAGGAGACCTCGACGGCCACCTTCTTGCCCGACTTCTTCGCGGTGATCTCCATGGTGGGCACCACCTTGTCGACCACGACCCGGACCTTGGACGTCGCGGCCTTGTGGTCGGCGTCGCCCCCGTAGCGCAGGGTCAGGTCGTACACCCCGGGCTTCAGGCCCTTGGCCGCCAGGACGAGGGTTCCTCGCCCGTCCGCGACCGCGGCCGTCGCGAGGGTGGTGTCACCGTCGCGCAGCTCGACCGCACCCGTGGCCGTGTCCGGCGAGACCGCCACCGAGACCGTGCCCGCCGTGCCGTAGGTGATGGGCAGGGCCACACCGGCCACCGCCGTCACCGTCGGCGACTTCACCGTGATGGTCACCGTGGCCGCGGCGGACGTCGCCGTGCCGTCGGACGCCTTGTAGGTGAACACGTCCTTGCCGGAGAACCCGTCGTCGGAGGTGTACGTGAACGAACCGTCCGCCTCCAGGGTGACCCGGCCGTTGGCCGGCTGCGTCACCGCGGTCGCGGTCAGCACGTTCCCGTCGGCATCGGTGTCGTTGGCCAGCACACCCGGCGCCGGGAGGGTCAGCGGCTGGCCACCCACGGCCGAGTACGCGTCGTTGCCCGCCACCGGAGCCGTGTTGACGGGCGGCTGCTCGCCCTCCTCCACCGTGATGGTCACCGTCGTCGCGGCGGACGTCGCCGTGCCGTCGGAGGCCTTGTAGGTGAACGTGTCCGTCCCGAACCACCCGCTGTCGGGCGTGTAGGTGAAGGAACCGTCCGCCTGCAGGACGACGTCGCCGTAGGCCGGCTGGGTGAGCCCGGTCGCGGTCAGGTCGTCGCCGTCGATGTCGGTGTCGTTCGCCAGGAGACCCGGCGCCGCCACCTCCAGCGCCTTGTCCTCGACGGTGCCGTAGGCGTCGGCGGCACCCACCGGGGCCGTGTTCGCTGCCGTCCCGGCGGCCAGGTCGCCCACCTGCTCGGCGGTCAGCTCGTAGCCGAACATCCGGAAGTCGTCGACCAGGCCGTCCCAGCGGCCGTCGGGCCAGCTGGTCCCGCCGATGAGGTTGGTCGTCGTCTGGCCGCCCACCCCGACGTCACCGATGGTGACGGTGAAGTCGTTGCGCGTGGCCTGGAGCTCGCCGTCGAAGTAGATCTTCCCGACCGAGCCGCTCTGGGTGAACACGACGTGCGTCCACTCGTTCAGCGGCAGGTCCTTGCCCTGGCCCAGGACCAGACGCTCCTGGGCGGTACCCGGGGTGCCCGGCGCCTTGAACGTCGCCGCGAAGCCGGTGGCCCCGCTGGTCTGGGTGTTGGACTGGAGCAGGAAGAACGTGTCGGTGCTGCTGCCGATCTGCAGCAGCGGCACCCACGTGGGCAGGGCGTCCGGACGGGCCCAGATCGAGACGCTGAACTCGTCCTCCATCCCGGCCTCGATGTTGTCCGGCAGCTCGACCTGGTTGCCCGTGCCTGCCGCACCGCCCGGCAGGTTGACAGCCCCGCCGAACCGCCCGGCACCGGACCAGCCGGTCGACCCGGTGAGCGTCGCCGCCCCGACCGAGCTGTCCAGCCCGGTGTTGACCGCCGTCGACCCCTGACCCTCGTCGAAGGTGTAGTGGATCGGCGTGCCCTCGCCGGGCGGCGGCCGCTCGACCGTGTGCTCCACGGTCTGCGCGGAGTCGCGCCACCCGTCGTCGGCGAGGAAGCGGATCTGCACGTCGTGGTCGCCCGGGGAGAGCGCCACGTCGGTGAACTCCACCGCGCCGGCGACGACGTCGACCTGCCCGCCCACGCGGGCGCCGTCGACCCACAGCTCGGCGACGCCCGTGGGGGCCCCGCCGGTCGCGGCTGCGAAGGCGCCCGAGACGGTGACCGGCGCGCCGAACGGCGACGGGGAGCCCGGCTCGACCGTGACCGTGGTGGTCGTGGCGAGCGCGCTGCCGTCGGCGTACAGGGCAGCCACGGCGTCGTCACCGAGCGCCGAGGTGTAGACCCGGACGTCGTCCATGAGGCCGTCGTAGGCCGGGTCCGGGAAGCCGTTGCGCCCCAGCCAGTTGTTGGCCGTCGGCCCGACGTCGGTCATGTCGATCGTCAGGTCGTCCCGGGACGCGATGGGTTCGCCGTCGAGGTAGAGCGTGCCGGTCGCACCCTGCCGGGTGAACGCGACGTGGTTCCACTTGTTCGCAGCCACATCCCGGGTCGGCGTGGCGTAGACCCGTTCCTGCAGCGCGGCGCCCTTGGCCTTGAACGTCGCCGCAAGCCCGGTGGCCCCGGCGGCGTTGGTCTGCATCTGGATCTGGAAGAAGCTGCCCGCGTCCCCGAGCCCGTCGCCGAGGTGGAACAGGCCGGTCCAGCCCGTCCTCGTGTCGGGCCGCACCCAGAACGAGGTGGTGAAGCTCTCCTCGCCCTGGAGCAGGTTGTCCGGCAGGTCCACCGCGTTGGCGTTGCTGCCGCCGCTGAGGTCGAGGGCGTCGCCGAACACGCCGTCCTCGCTCCAGCCGGTGGTCCCCGTGAGCGTGGCAGCGCCCACGGACCCGTCCGTGCCGGTGTTGGCGGCCCGGGTGCCGGAGCCCTCCTCGAACGCGTAGCGCACCGGGACGTCGGAGGCGCCCGTGTCGGAGCCCACGATCACCAGGTCGTCGATCATGACGCCCGCGCCGGAGGCCCCGGCGGAGAGGGTCAGGTCCTGCGACCGTGCCCCGGCCACGAAGGTCCCGACGTACTTGCCGAACTTGCTCTGCGACGACAGGTCCGTGCCCGCCGAGAGCGTGGTCGACAGGTCGCCGACGGAGAGGTCGGCGGTGCCGGGTGCCGTGCCGGCGGACCGGCTGTCGCGGGCGTAGCGCAGCGAGACCCGGTACTCGCGGCCCGGGTCGAGACCCTTGACCGTGCGGGTCAGGCTGCCCTCGCCGCCCACGGCGAGGTGGTAGCCGGTCGCGCCGAGTCCGCCCTGGCTGGGCGCGGCGGCGCGGACGAGCTGGACCTCGCTGTCGACCTCCCAGGGAGACATGCGGCCGTTGCCCGGCTCGACGTCCACGACGGCCGGCGGGTTGGCGGAACGCCAGTCCGCGGGCAGGCGCGGGTACTCGAGCTGGTCGACCAGGTGCGGGGCCGGGGAGTCCATCTCGACCTCGGGGTCGATCTGGAAGATGTCGGCCACCGACGGCGTGCCGTCCTCGTCGAAGACGAAGAGCATGTACGCACCGGGCGGGGCGTACGTGCCGTCGACCGGGCTCTCGACGGTGAGGGTGTCACCGTTCTGGGCGAACGCCAGGTCCTGGAAGTTCTGGTCGTTGTTGAACCCGTGCGTCACCGAGCCGTTGCGGACCAGGGTGACCCGCGAGACGTCGACGTCGGCCTGCACGTCGAACGTGCCGTCGTAGCCGACCTTCTCCGGGACGCCCGAGACCTCGGGACGCACCGCCGGCTCGTCGCCGTCGAACAGGTACGACGGGGAGTAGAACTCGACGTCCGTGTAGTTGCGCGGGCCCGGCGTACCGCCGCCGCCCACCATCAGGCGGCCGTCGGGAAGCAGCAGGGCGGTCGAGTGGTACAGCCGGGCGTGCTCGTAGGGCACGTCGACCGTGGTCCACTCGCCCGTCTCCGGGTCCCAGATCTCGGCGGTGGTGACGTAGCCACCGTTGCCGTTGTTGTCGCGCGAGCCGCCGGTGACGATGACGTCGCCGTCGGGCAGCACCGTGGACGTGGCCCAGTGCCGGGCGTACCGCATCGGCTCGGTCGCCTCGACCACCGGCGCGTCGGTGCCGCCGGTGATGTCGACGGTGAAGCCGGCGCGGGCGCCGTCCGGACCGCCGCCGTTGGCCCACCAGCCGCCGCCGACCTGCAGGATCTTGCCGGGGCGGTACATCGTGGCGGTGGACGTGGCGCCGACCGGGTTGCCGAGGCCGCCCTGGTTCGCGATGTTCGCCGGCAGGGTGCCACGGAGCGTCACCTCACCGTCGCCCGAGGGGTCGAGCTCGTACATCTGGGTGCCGGTGATGTTGAAGACGTTGCCGTTGCCCGGCGCGACGAACGCGCGCGGGTACCACCAGCGGTTCTCGTCGGGCCCGTTGCCGTTGCCGCCGTCGCCGTAGGCGGCCGCGCTGGTGGCGCCGTCCAGCAGCTTCCAGGAGCTGCCCTCGTCCGGGGTGTAGATCTCCGGCGTCAGCACGCCGGGTCCGCCCGGGCCGCCCTTGAGGCTGCCGCCCTGCACCACGACGGAGCCGTCCGGCAGGGTGGTGCCCGTGGGGTACCAGCGCGGGAAGTTCATCGGGGCCTCGTTGCGCAGCCCCTGGTTGGTCGTGTAGCTGGTGACGCCGATCGCGGCGTCGTTCGGCGCGTTGCCGCCCAGGCCGTCGTCACCGCCGACCGTCATCGTGGCCCGCCGGTGCGGCATCTGGACCTGCATCGAGCAGAACAGGTCGGTGTAGGTCGAGTTCGTCACGATGCCGTCGTTCACGTTGGCGGTCGTGCGCTCCTCGTCCGGGTCCCAGACGTCGATCTCCATCTGGCCGCCCTGCGTGACGCAGGAGTTGCCGTAGAAGTCGTAGGGCGTGTTGTCGGTGCAGCCCGACGAGACGCTGCCGAACGACTGGACCTTGCCGTCGGACGTCAGCGCCGCGTTGATCGGCACCAGCGGCCAGGGCGTGACGCCGCTCCAGGCGCCCTGCTCGGCCTTGTTCGGCGCCGAGCAGTCGGCCGGGAGCAGGCCCGCGGTGTAGGCCAGGCCGTTCTTGATCTGGGTGCGGATCGGGGCCTCGGCGTACGCCGTGCCCTCGTGCCCCATCCCCGAGTACCACGACCGGCCGGAGTCGATCTCCTGGCACCACGTGATCGGGTGGTTCGTGCCGTTGTTGCCCCCGCCGTACGACGACTCGTCGGCGTTGAGCAGCGTGCGCACGTTGGGCGCCGGGTTGACCAGCCAGTCGTACCACTCGTCGCTGCGGGTGAACTCGGCCGGCAGGCCCTGGGTCAGCGGGTGCGAGGTGTCCTTGACCACCACGCGGCCCGGTCGCACCGCCGGGTTCTCCGGGTGGCCCTCGGACGCCGCGCCCACGAGCCGGGCGTAGAACGGGTTCACGTCGTGCTCGCTCTGGCCGACCGACCAGCCCGCGTAGTGCAGGCCCAGGTAGCCGCCGCCACCGCGGATGTAGGCCTCCAGCGCGGCGCGCTGGTCCACGTTGAACAGCACGCCGCCGGTCTGGGCGAACGCGATCGTGTCCTTGGTCGCGAGGTTCGCCGTGGTGAACGCCGCGGGGTCGTCGGTCTCCTGGATCTCGACCGGCTGGCCGTACTGGACGCCCAGGTCTGCGACCAGGTCGCGGATGGCCTGGCGGGCCTGGACGTGCGAGGCGTGGAAGTTGGACTTGTAGAACAGCAGGACGCGCAGCACGCCGTCGTCGACGGAGCCCGGCGCGGCCTGCGCGGGGGCCGCTGCTGCGGGGGCGGCCTGGGCGACGCCGCCCAGGAAGGGCACGACCGCCAAGGAGGCGGCGAGCACGGCCGCCAGGCGTGCCCGGCGGGAGCGACGCGCGTGATGGCGCCGGTCAGGTCTGCGTAACAGGTTCATCGTTGATCCCTTTTCGCACGTTGTTGATGGACATGAGGGCAGGCCGGGACGGCCGATCCCAACACGGGGTCGGCCGCCCCGGAGCTGCTCTCCGGTGGTGCGTCTTGCGTTCAGTGCCCCCTGAACATGTGGTGCCCTCGGGGCCCGGTCAGCGCAGCTCGGCGATGACCGTCTTGAGCTCCGTGTAGTCGTCCAGCCCGAACGAGCCCAGCTCGCGACCCCAGCCGGACTGCTTGAAGCCGCCCCGCGGGAGGGTGACGTCGTCCGCGTGCCAGGTGTTGAGCCAGACCGTGCCGGCCCGGAGCTTGCTGCCGACCCGGTGGGCCGTGCTCAGGTCGCGCGACCACACGCCCGCGGCCAGGCCGTAGACCGTGTTGTTGGCCGCCGCGACCACCTCGTCCTCGCTGTCGAACGGGATGGCGGTGATGACGGGCCCGAAGATCTCGTCGGTCTGGACCGCCATCTGCTCGGTGACGTCGGTGATGAGCGTCGGGGAGAAGAAGTAGCCGCGGTCGGCGGCCGGGTCGGGGCTGCCCGCGGCGATCGTGGCGCCGTCGGCGACCGCGCCCCGCACGTAGCCCATGACCTTCTCGTGCTGCTCCTGCGAGACCAGCGGCCCCATCGTGGTGGCCGGGTCGAACGCGTCGCCGACCCGGATGGCCTTGGCGGCCGCGGCCACACCCTCGATGACCTGGTCGAACACCTCGCGCTGCACGTACAGGCGCGAGCCGTTGACGCAGCACTGGCCCTCGTTGAAGTAGCCCGCCAGGGCGGCGCCGGCGATCGCGGCGTCGAGGTCGGCGTCGGCGAAGATGATGTTGGGCGCCTTGCCGCCCAGCTCCAGCGACACCTTCTTGAGGTTCTTCGAGGCGCCCGCGGCGATCTTCTTGCCCACCTCGGTGCTTCCGGTGAAGGCGACCTTGTCGACGCCGGCGTGGTCCACCAGGGCGGCGCCCGCGTCCCCGAACCCGGGCAGCACGTTCACCACACCGGCCGGGACGCCGGCCTCCAGCAGCAGCTCGCCGAGCCGGAGCGCGGTGAGCGGGGTCTGCTCGGCGGGCTTGAGCACCACGGTGTTGCCCGCCGTGATCGACGGGATGATCTTGAAGGCGGCCATCGTGAGCGGGAAGTTCCACGGCACGATGCCGGCGACGACGCCGATCGCCTCGCGGCGCGTGTAAGCGTGGAAGTCCCGGCCGGGCACCGACATCGGGATGGTCGTGCCCTCCATCTTGGTGGCCCAGCCCGCGAAGTAGCGGAACAGCTCGGCGGCCACGCCGACGTCGCCCCGCGCCGACGCGAGGCTCTTCCCGTTGTCGAGCGACTCGAGCTGCGCGAACTCCTCGGCGCGCTCGTCGATCATGTCGCCGATGCGCCACAACAGGTGCGAGCGGTCACGCGGGGTCATCCGCGACCACGGAGAGCCCGACTCGAAGGCGTTACGGGCGGCGGTGACCGCCCGGTCGGCGTCGACCGCGGACGCCTGGGCCACCTGGACCAGGACCTCCTCGGTCGCCGGATTCACCGTCGCAAAGGTCTTGCCGTCCTTGGAGTCGACCCACTCGCCGTCGATCAGCAGCTGCTTGGGCGAAGACAGGAACGAGGAGACGGCGGGCAGAAGAAGGGAGTTCTCGGACATGGGGAGCCTTCCGGGGTGTCGGGGTTCTCAGGGGTGGTTCGGGGCGAGGTCGGCCGCGGCTACTTGATGATCAGCACCTTCGACCGGTCGAGGGTGAGCGCGACGGCGGCGACGATGATCGCGCCGTAGAGGATCTGCTCATAGGCCGACGGCACGCCGACGATCGGCAGCCCCACGCGCAGCAGCGTCACCACGAGCGCCCCGGCGAGGCTGCGCCAGAGCGAGCCGTGGCCGCCGGTGATGGCGGTGCCGCCCACCACGATGGCCGCCACCGCGGGCAGCAGCAGATTGTCCGCCATGGTCGGGCTGCCGCTGAAGTTCCGGGAGACCAGCATGACGGCGGCCAGGCCCGCGCAGGCGCCGGAGAGCGTGAACGCGGCGACCTTGACCAGGTCGACCGGCGCGCCGCCCAGGCGGGCCGCCGACTCGGAGTAGCCGGTGGCGCGGACCCAGGCGTCGAGCGGGGTGAACCGGAGCACCAGGGAGACCGCCACCACGACGAGCAGCGCGACGAAGAAGGACATCGGCACCACGCCGGCCACGTAGAGCGTGAGCCAGTGGGTGGCGTCCCGGTCGACCACCCGGATCGGCCCGGCGTCGGAGATCACCAGGGCGATCGCGGTGAAGATGCTCATGCCGCCGAGCGTGACGATGAACGACGGGATGCGCAGCAGCACGTGGGCGACGCCCTGGAGCGCGCCGATCGCGCCGGTGGCCGCGATGATCGCCAGGGTGGTGAGCCCGCCGAGGTCGGGCAGCCACAGCGCGAAGAAGACCGTCGCCAGGGAGCACAGCGCGGCGATCGACAGGTCGATGCCGCCGCACAGGACCACCAGGGTGGCGCCGGCGGCGAGCACGACGAGCGGCGCCGAGGTGCGGACCGCGGCCGTGAGGCTGCTGGCCGTCAGGAAGCTCGGGTCGGCGACGGTGAGCGCCGCCAGCAACACGACGAGCGCGATGACCGGCATGAACGACGTGAGTCGCTGGGCCGTGGTCGGCCGGCCCTTGACGACGGGGTCGGAGGCCGGCCCGGGGGCCGGCTGGGTGAGGACGGGTGTGGACATGCTCAGACCATCTCCTTGACGAGGTCGAGCGGAGTCGGCTTGCTCCCCGTGGGAGCGGCGACCTCCGTGGTCGCGCGGCCGTCGCTCATCACGATGATCCGGTCGGACATGCCGATCGCCTCCTCGAGGCTGTCGGCCAGCAGCACCGTGGCCACGCCGCTGTTGGCGAGCTCACGCATGAGCCGGTACACCTCCGAGCGCGCCCCGACGTCGAGGCCGCGCGTGGGGTGGTCGAGCAGCAGCAGCCGGACGTCGCCGGCCACCAGCCAGCGCGCCAGGACGACCTTCTGCTGGTTGCCGCCCGACAGCCGCTGGATCGCGGTGCCCCGGTGCGGGGTGCGGATGGAGAGCCGATCGATCCACGTGTCCACCAGCGTCGCCTGCTTGCGCGGCCGGACGACGGGCCCGGTGCAGCGGGCCTGCTGCTTGGTGAGCGTCATGTTGTCGGCCACCGACATCGGCCCGACCATGCCCTCGGTCTTGCGCTCGGCCGGGACGTACCCGATGCCCGCGGCGCAGGCCGCGCGGGTGCCGGACAGGTCGAGCCGCTTGCCGTCGAGCACCACCTCGCCGGCCGTGGTCGGCTCGGCGCCGAACAGCGCCCGGCACACGTCCTCGCGGCCGGAGCCGTGCACGCCGACGATGCCGACGATCTCGCCGGCGTGGACGTCGAGGTCGACGCCGCTGAACGTCCTGCCGGACAGGCCGCGCACCTCGAGCCGGGGCCTGCGGGGCTCCTCGGACCGCTCGGCGGCGCCGTCGTGGTAGTGGTCGTCGGACCCGGTCGAGCCGATCATCATGCGGTGCAGCTCGGCCGGGGCCGCGCCCTCGGCGGGCACCTCGCCCACCGACTGGCCGCCGCGCAGCACGGCGACCCGGTCGCAGACGTCGAGCACCTCGTCGAGCCGGTGCGAGACGAAGACGACGGACGCGAACTCGCGCAGCCGCCGCACCTGGGTGAACAGGGTCTCGATCTCCTTGGACTCCAGCACGGAGGTGGGCTCGTCGAGGATGATCACCGGCGGGTGCGAGGTGCGCTCCTCGATGCGGAGCACCTTGGCGATCTCGACCATCTGCCGGTCGGCGAAGCTCAGGGTGTCGGTGCGCGCGAGGGGGTCGATGTGCGACCCGATCTTGTCGAGCTGCTCCTGCGCGAGCCGGCGCATCGTGCCCCAGCGGTAGATGCCGCGGCGTACGCCGGGTCCCTCGCTGCCGAGCACGATGTTCTCGGCGGCGGTGAGGTTGGGTACGAGCGACTGCTCCTGGAACACCATGCCGATGCCGTGGTCGGCGGCGTCGACGACGCTCCGCAGGCGCACCTTCTCGCCGCGCACCCAGATCTCGCCGTCGTCCGGCCGCACGAGCCCGACCAGCGCCTTGAGCAGCGTGGACTTGCCCGCACCGTTCTCGCCGGCGAGGCCGAGCACCTCGTTCTGGCGTACCACGAGGTCCACGCCGTCGAGCGCCTTGACGCCCGGGTAGTGCTTGACGAGCCCACGCACCTCGAGGGCGTGCCGGGGTTCCGGCACGCGGGGCGCGGACTCTGTCCGCAGGTTCGTTGTCACTTGGTCACCTGGTTCCTACGACGCTGTGGGATGACGGCGGCCGCGACGGCCGCGACGACGATGAGGCCCTGGACGCCGCCCTGCCAGTACGGGCTGACCCCGACCTGGACGAGGCCGTTGGTCAGGACGGTCACCAGCAGCACGCCGACCGTGGAGTGGAGGATGCCACCGCGGCCGCCGGTGAGCAGGGTGCCGCCGACGACGGCGGCCGTGATGGCCGAGAAGTCGTAGCCCTTGCCCGCCTGGACCAGGCCCGCGCCGAGCTGGCTGGTGACCAGCACGCCGGCCAGGCCGTAGAACGCGCCCGCCATGGTGAAGACCGCCACCTTGAACGGCGCGACCCGCACGCCGGAGAGCGACAGCACCTCCTCGGCGCCGCCGATCGCGAAGGCGTACCGGCCCAGGCGCGAGTAGCGCTGCACCAGGGCGCCCAGGACCACGCAGGCGAGCGCGATCCAGGTCAGGTGGGCCAGGCCGAGGAACCGGTCCACGGCCCAGCCCTCCAGCATCGGGTCGGTGACGTTGGGCTGGACGCCCGCGAACAGGAGGGTGGCCACGCCCAGGCCCACGGCGGAGACGCCGAGGGTGGCCATGAACGACGGCACCTTGAGCACGACCAGGGCGAGCCCGCTGAGGCAGCCGAGCGCGGCGGCCAGCAGGACCGCGACGGCGACCCCGAGGAGCCCCCAGTCGTTGTCGTTGCGGTTGTTGGCGACCAGGAGGGCGACCGTGATGGCGGACGCGCCCATGATCCCGGGGGCGGACAGGTCGATCGAGCCCATCATCAGCACGAAGCTGATGCCGATGGTCACGACCGCGAGGACCGCCGCGGCGTCCAGGACGTTCTGCACGTTGGAGAGCGTGCGGAACCCGGGGCTGAGCACCGCGAAGATCGCGAAGATGACGACGAGCGCCACCGGCGGTCCCGCGTCCCGCAGGGACACCCCCCGCCGAGGCCGGGGGCGTTGCGCGTGCACGACGTCGGTGTCGGCTTCGGCGGGGGGTGCCATGGTCACGAGATCGCGCCCTGCGACCGGCTGAAGAGGTTGTCGCAGGCGAAGTCGGCCTCGTCGGTCTCCGGGGAGACGAAGTCGGCGACGTTGTCCTGCTCGATGAGGAACTGCTCGGCGAACCAGGCGCGGTCCTCGTCGGCGATGTCCTCGGCGGCGAGCTCGCCGGTGGCCACGCAGTAGCCGATGGCCAGGCCGATGCCGCCCTGCCAGGGGCCGTCGCTGGAGACGGTCGCCGTCATGGTGCCGTCCTCGATCGCCGTCAGCGCGTCCGGCACGGCGTCGATGCCGACCACGGCCACGTCGTCCCGGCCGGCCTGCTGCAGCGCCTCGAGCGCGCCGAGCGCCATGTCGTCGTTGGCGGCCCAGATGCCCTTGACGTCGTCGCCGTGCTTGGTCAGCAGCGTCTTGGTGACCTCCAGCGCCTCCGCGCGGGAGAAGTTGGCGGTCTGGTCGTCGAGCAGCTCGACGTCCGGGTTGGCCGCCAGCGACTCCTCGAGCCCGGCGAACCGGTCCTTGGCGGCACCGGTGTCCAGGATGCCCTGGAGGGCGATGATGCCGCCCGAGCCACCGATGGCCTCGGACAGCGCGTCGCCGATCTGCTTGCCGGACTCCACGCCGTTGTAGGTGATGTGCGACAGCCACTGGTCGTAGTCGGCGACGTTCAGGTCGGCCGGCTTGTTCCACTGGGTGACCAGGAAGGCGCCGGCCTCCTCGGCACCCTCGACGATGGGCGGCGTGTCGGAGTCGCCGTTGGGCAGGATGTTCATGACGAGGCACTCGGTGTCGCCGGCGAGGAGCTGGCTGATCTGCTCCTGCTGACGCGTCGAGTCGCCGTCGTAGGTGAGCCGCTCCTGGGTGAGGCCGACCTGCTCGGCGAAGGCGTCGCCGCCGTCGAGCCACGAGGCCTCGTAGGGGTTGGACTCGTTGCGCACCTGGCCCACCAGGGTGACGTCGGCGGGGTCGCAGGCAGCGGCGCCCTCGGTGCTGCCACCGCCCCCGGCGGCCGTCTCGGTGCAGCCCGTGAGCGTGGCGGCCGCCAGGGCGACGCCGAAGACGGCGGCCGTGCCTCGGGCGGCTGTGTGTCGAGAGGTGAACTTCATTGTCGTTTCCTCGATTTCGTTCGGTGCCGGTGTCCGGCGGTGAAACTGGTGTGGGAGGGACGGGCTCAGCGGGCCAGCCAGCCTCCGTCGACGGCCAGGACGTGGCCGTTGACGTAGTCGGCAGCGGGTGAGCTGAGGAAGACGGCCGCTCCGGCGACGTCCTCGGCGGTGCCCCAGCGGCCGGCCGGGATCCGTTCGAGGATGGAGCGTGAGCGGTCCGCGTCGTCGCGGAGCGCGGTGGTGTTGTCGGTGACCATGTAGCCGGGAGCGATCGCGTTGACCTGGACGCCGTGCGGCCCCCACTCGTTGGCCAGCGCCTTGGTCACCCCGGCGACGGCGTGCTTGCTGGCCGCGTAGGACACCACCCGCAGGCCGCCCTGGAAGGACAGCAGGCTGGCGATGCTGACGATCTTGCCGTGACCCCGCTCGACCATCGGCCGGCCGAGCTGCTGGGTCAGGAAGAAGAGCCCGTTGAGGTTGACGTCGAGCACGCGCTGCCAGGAGTCGCGGCTGACGGCCACGGAGTCCTCGCGGTCGATGATCCCGGCGTTGTTGACCACGATGTCGATCTGCCGCGAGCCGGTCAGCTCGGCGCCGACCCGCTCGACCGCGTCGAGGTCGCTCACGTCGAGGTCCACGACCTCGGCCTTCGCGCCGAGCGCGAGGACCTGGTCGCGGGTCTCGTCCTGGTTGCCGGGCCGGCCGAGCAGCACGACGTCGGCGCCCGCGCGGGCGAGGCCGAGCGCGACCGCGCGGCCGAGGCCACGCCCCGCGCCGGTCACCGCGGCGCACCTGCCGTGCAGGTCGAAGGGTGAGCGCGCCTCGCCGGAGGCAGCGGCCGGGCCGGTCGTCACAGGTCCTCCACCGCCACGGGGCTGAGGTCGGTGTAGACGTTGTTCTCGCCGGCCATCGCCCAGATGAAGGCGTACGACCCGGTGCCGGCACCGGCGTGGACCGACCAGGGCGGGGAGATGACGGCCTCGCGGTTGCGGAGCACGAGGTGCCGGGTGGCGCCGGGCTTGCCCATGAAGTGGAAGACGCGGGCCTCGTCGTCGAGGTCGACGTAGCAGTAGATCTCCGTGCGCCGGTCGTGCAGGTGCGGCGGGAACGTGTTCCAGACCGAGCCGCTGGCGATGACGGTCACGCCGAACTGGAGCTGCGAGGTCTTGACGTCCTGGCCCCAGACGTAGCGGAAGAGGCTGCGCTCGTTGGCGGCGTCGGCCGAGCCCAGTGCCACCGGCTCCACCTCGCTGTGGCTGAGTGCCGTGGTCGGGTAGGTCGCGTGCGCCGGGGCGGACACGAAGTAGAAGGCGGCGTCGGCGCCGCCGAAGGTGACCTCGCTCCCCCGGCCGACGAAGAGGCCGTCGAGGTGCTCGAGCTCGTACTTCTCGTCGTCGACGACGACGTGCCCGGCCGCCCCGACGTTGATGATGCCCAGCTCGCGGCCCTCGAGGTGGGACTCGGTGCCCAGCACCTCGGACCAGGCCGGCAGCGCGAGCTCGGCGGTGCCGGGGACGGCGCCGCCGATGACCAGCCGGTCGTCGTGGGTGTAGGTGCCGTTGACCTCGCCGCTCACGAAGAGGTCGGGGACGAGGAAGTTCTCCCGCAGGTCCGCTGTGGTGGCCGTCTCCGCGCTGGACGGAGATGTCGAGTATCGAACCTGGATCACGTAGCTGCCCCTCGGTCGGTCTGCGAATCGCGTTCGTCTGTGAACTGCGTTCGTCTATGTGAACTGGTCTGAAGATAGACGTGATCCGGCTCACGGGTCAAGGGGCGGAAACCTGTCCATGTATGCGAACTAGCGGTAGCGTTGTATTCACCCCCGGGGAGGGCCCGGTGCACCGTGGTAGGACCAGAGGAGAGTTCATGCAGCTTCAGAAGGAGTTCAAGAGGGAGACGAACGGCGCCGCCGACGCGGGGCCGGTGAAGTCGGCCGCCCGCGCCCTGGACCTGCTGGACGACATCGCGGCCCGCGGCCCCGGAACTCAGCTGCAGCTCTCGAACCGCCTCAACATCCCCAAGAGCAGCCTCCACGCGCTGCTGCGGACCATGACCGAGCGCGGCTGGCTGCAGACGGACCCCACGGGGAGCGTCTACCAGCTCGGCATCCACTCACTCGTCGTCAGCTCGGCCTACCTCGACGGCGACCCCGTGCTGGCGCGCGCCCAGTCCGTGCTCGACGAGGTGGCCGCCGCCACCCAGGAGACGGTCCACCTGGGCCGCCTCGACGGCGCCGACGTCATCTACACCGCCAAGCGCGAGTCGGTGCACCCGCTGCGCATGCACTCCGCCGTCGGACGCCGGCTCCCGGCGTACGCGACCTCGCTGGGCCGCGCCCTGCTGGCCGAGATGCCGGCCGAGGAGCGCCGCGACCTCGTGCCCGAGTCGATCGCCGCGATCACGCCGAACACGACCACCGAGAAGGAGGCCGTGCTGGAGATCATCGACCAGGCGGCCTACCAGGGGTACGCCACCGAGAGCGAGGAGTCGTGCATGGGCGTGCGCTGCTTCGGCGTCGCGCTCCCCTTCGGCCACCACGCCGTGGACGCGATGAGCGTCGCGGTGCCGATCAGCCGGCTCGGCGACGGGCGCGAGGACCTCATCATCGAGACCCTGCTGAGCGTGCGTTCGCGGCTCGCGGCCGTGCACGAGAACAGCATGGTGCGCTGAGGGCCTGAGCCCTTGACGCGCGGAGACCCCGCAAGTCCCCTTTGAGGCCCGGGTTTCTTCGCTTTGACCCAGGTC
>NZ_JBHWZO010000156.1:0-14920 GCF_042728455.1 Promicromonospora sp. NPDC060204 | reverse complement strand
CCCAACGCCTGTTGGGCCGCAGATACCCCGCACTCAGCGGGTCGGGGAGGGTCAGCCGAGAGTTTCGGCCAGCGCGTCGATCAGCAGGGGCATGCCCTCGGGGTACTCGACCGACAGGGCCGTGGGCGGCGAGACGGCCGAGACCGCGACGGTGCCGACCTGCTGCGCGACCTTGCCGTCCTTGACGGCGGGCAGGGCCTGCAGCTCCTTCTTGTCGGGGAGCGCCGCGGCCTCCTCCTCGGTGTAGGTGTAGGCCACGACGACGTCGGAGTCGAGCTTGTCGAGCTCCTCGTAGGAGAGCGTGTAGAAGAACTGGCCGTCGTCCGGCGCGAGCTCCTCGACGGCCGGGGCGGTCTCGAAGCCGAGGCCCTCCAGGAACCCGGCGCGCGGGTCGCCGGCCCGGTAGACGTAGATCTCGCCCTTGTCGGGCGAGTCGACGATCGCGGCGACCGTCTTGCCCGCGAACTCCGGGTGGGCCTCGGCCTGCTCGGCCAGGTAGTCGTTGATCTCCTGGACCTTGGCCTCACCGGCGGCGCTGCGGCCGAGGGCGGCGTCCGTGGCGGTGATGATCTCGTCCCACGGGGTCTGCCAGGCCGTCTCCGGGTACGCGACCGTCGGGGCGATCTCGCTGAGCAGGTCGTACTGCTCCTGCGTGAGGCCCGAGTAGGTGGCGATGATCACGTCGGGCTCGGCGGCCGCGAACTCCTCGTAGGGCACGGTCGCGCCGCCCTCGGCGTCGGTGAGCACGGTGGGGTGCTCCACGCCCGCCTCGTCGTAGGCCTCCTCGACCCACGGCAGGAGGTTGCCCTCACCGACGGTCCAGGTCTGCTCGGCGACGGCGACCGGGAAGACGCCCGCCGCGATCGCGGCCTCGGTCGAGCCCCAGCCCCAGGTGGCGACGCGCTCGGGCGCCGCCTCGATGGTGGTCTCGCCGAGCGCGTGCTCGATGGTCAGGGGGAACTCGTCGGTCGCGCCGGAGGCACTGGCGGACGGCGTGGCGGCGTCGCTGCCGGCCGGCTCTTCGGAGGCGCAGCCGGCGAGGGCGAGGGCGGACGCGGCGACGAGGCCGACGGCCGCTGCGAGGGATCGGCGAGGTCGCACGGTTTCTCCCGGGATGGTCAGTCGAACGACCGGCGGGTGCCGGCCGAGATGAGGTAACCCTAACCACAATAGATCACGGGGATGTTGCGAAATTGAGGGAGGTCTGCGTGAGGTAAACCACGCCCCGTCGGGCGGGACCGTTTCGACGGGCGGGACTACTTCGAGTGGTAGCGCCCGACCGGGACCACCAGCGGCGAGCCCGCCACGGGGTCGAGCACGACCTGGGCACGCAGCCCGAACGCCTCGTCGACCACCTCGCGGGTCAGCACGTCGGACGGCAGGCCCTCGGCGACGATCCGGCCGGCCGACATCACGACCAGGTGGTCGGCGTACCGGGCGGCGAGGTTGAGCTCGTGCAGCACCATCGCGACGGTCGTCCCCTGGTTCCGGTTCAGCTCCGTGAGCAGGTCCAGCAGGTCGAGCTGGTGGCGGACGTCGAGGAACGTGGTCGGCTCGTCGAGCAGCACGATGTCGGTCTGCTGCGCCAGCACCATCGCGATCCACACGCGCTGCCGCTGCCCGCCCGAGAGCTCGGCGACGGGCCGGTCCGCCAGCTCCGCGACGCCGGTGGACTCCAGCGCGGTGGTGACCACGGCGTCGTCGTCGGAGGAGTGGCGGCCGAACCAGCCCTGGTGCGGGTACCGGCCGCGGCTGACGAGCTCGGCGACCCGCACGCCGTCCGGCGCGATGGACGACTGCGGCAGCATGCCGACCTTGCGGGCCAGCTCCTTGCGCGGCATCTGCGTGATGTCGGCGCCGTCCAGCGTGATGCGGCCGCCGTCGAGCGGGTGCAGGCGGGCCAGCCCGCGCAGCAGCGTGGACTTGCCGCAGGCGTTCGGCCCGACGACGGCGGTGATCTTGCCGTCGGGCAGCGTCAGGTCGAGGTTCTCGATGACCTTCAGGCCGTCGTAGCCCAGGCTGACGCCCTCGGCGCGCAGGTTGGTCATCGGCTCCTCTTCTCGGTCGTGGCGAGCAGCCACAGCAGGTAGGGGGCGCCCACGAGCCCCGTGACGATCCCGACGGGAGCGGCGACGCCGAGCAGCCCGTGCTGGGCGATGACGTCCGCGACCAGGGTCAGGGCCGCGCCGGTCGCGGCCGACGCGACGAGGGCCGCGCCGCCGTCGTTCACCAGACGGCGCGCGATGGCGGGCGCGACCAGGGCGACGAACGCGATGGGGCCGGCGGCGCTGGTCGCGAGCGCGACGAGCGTGACGGCCAGCAGCAGGGTGCCGACGCGGGCGGCGTCCACGTGCACGCCCAGGGCGCGCGCGTTGTCGTCGCCGAGGGCGAGCGGTCCTTGCGTCCGTGAGACGACGACGGCCGCGGCGCACAGCACGAGCGTCCCGACGGCGACGAGCGTGAGCTGTTCGCCGCGTACGTCGGACACCGAGCCGACGGTCCAGATCAGGACGGCCGCCGCCTCGTTCTCCTCCGACCGGGCCATGGCCCAGGCGATCAGCGAGGAGCCCAGGTACGCGAAGCCGACGCCGACCAGCACGAAGCGGATCGAGTGCAGGCCCCTGCGCCACGCCAGCAGCCAGATCGCGAGCGCGACCGTGGCTGCGCCGGCGAACGCCAGGCCGGACAGCGCCATGCCGCTCAGCCCCAGGACGAGCACACCGATCACGGCCCCGAGGCTCGCACCGGTGGAGATGCCGAGGATGTCGGGGGAGGCGAGGGGGTTGCGCAGCGTCGACTGGAAGAGGGCGCCGGCCAGGCCGAACGCGACGCCGACCACGACGGCCGCCTCGATGCGGGGCAGGCGGAGCTTCTGGACGACGAAGACGTCGCCCTTGTCGCCGAGGCCGAACACGCCGGCGATCGCCTGGCCCGGCGTGAGGCCGGCCGCGCCCATCAGGAGCGCCGCCGTCCCGGCGACGAGCACCACGAGCACCATCCCGGAGACGACGAGCGCCTGCCGGCGGCGGCGGAGGGTGCGCAGGCCGGCGACGGTGGTGACCGTGGTGTCGGTGACCCGGGCGGGGGCGGCTGGGGCGGGCGTGGACATCAGGCCCCCACCACGTTCCGGCTGCGGGCCACGGCGACGAGCACCGGCGCGCCGAGGAGTGCGGCGACCACACCGGCCTCCAGCTCGGAGCGGGGCAGGAGGATCCGGCCGAGGACGTCGGCGGTCAGCAGCATCACCGGGCCCAGGAGGGCGCCGATCGCCATGACCCAGCGGTAGTCCGTGCCGACGAGGCGCCGGGCCGCGTGCGGCACCACGAGCCCGACGAGCGCGATGGGCCCGGCGAGCGAGGTCGCGGTGCCCGCCAGGAGAACGATCGCGACGGCCGCGAGGGCGCGGGTGGTGCCGACCCGCTGGCCGAGCGCCGTGGCGACGTCGTCCCCGAGGGCCAGCATGTTGAGCCGGTGCGCGAGCACGGCCGCGAGCACGAGGCCGACCACGATGAACGGCCACAGCGCCGTGACGGTGTCCAGGCCCCGGCCCGTCAGGGAGCCGACGGACCAGAACCGGTACAGGTTGAACGCCTGCTGGTCGCGCAGCAGCACCAGGGTGATCAGGGGTGTGATCAGCGCGGTCACCGCGGCCCCGACCAGCGCGAGCCGCACCGGTTGGCCGCGCCCCACCGAGAACACGATCGCGGCCGCGACGGCGGCCCCCAGGAACGCGAACCAGACGTAGCCCAGCGGCGAGGTGATGCCCAGCAGCCAGACCGCGCACACGACCGCCAGCGACGCGCCCGAGTTCAGGCCCAGCAGGCCGGGGTCGGCGATCGGGTTGCGGGTGACGCCCTGGATCAGGGTGCCCGCCGTGCCGAGCGCGACACCCGCCGCCAGGCCCACGACGGTGCGGGGCAGGCGCTGCTCCAGCACCACGTCGTGGTCCATGAACCCGGCGACGGGTGCCGTCAGCGCTCGCCAGACCTCGGCCGGGTTGATGTCCCGGACGCCGAGCGCGAGGCTCGCCAGGACGACGAGCAGCAGCGCGGCGAGCGCCGTGAGCAACGCGAACGTCCGACGCCGGGCACGCTGGGCTACGGCTTCCGCACCCTCACGGCGTCCCGCGGGCGCTGCCGCAGGTGAGGTAAGCATTGCCTAAGCATTCCACACGGTTCGGCATGGTCGGTACGTGCGCCCGGACACCCGCCTTCGGGCGACCGGGCGGACCCGCCGGGCAGGGTCGGGGCGAGCCGGTCAGGAGTACGAGTCGCAGCCCCAGCCGTCGTTGTCGGCGTCGAGCGCGTGGTAGTCCTTTGTGCCGACCCAGACCGTCTTGCCGATGTCCGCGCAGTCGAGGTCGGGGTTGGTCGGCGAGACGGGGCACTGCCACCGCCCGGCCGAGTACACGCAGACGGCGTCGGCGCCGGAGTCGGCCCGGAAGGTGCCGGCCTTGCCCGCGTACCTCACCGTCCACTTGCCCGAGCGCGACGCCGTGGCCTTGTACGTGTACGCGCCGGTGCGCGTGGTCCGGACCAGGCCGATCTTGCGGGGCTTGTCCGGGCCCGCCGGGTCGAAGACCACGGTCAGGACCTTGGTCGTGGGCAGGGCGCGCCACTGGCCGTCCTTCTTGTACTTGAGCGTCCCCTTGAGGGTGACCGTCTTGTTCTTCGCGACCGGCTCGGGCTTCGCGTCGAGCGTCACGTTCGTGGTGTAGACGGTCGCGGCCTGCGCGGGGGCCGACGCCGTGAGAGCGAGCGCGAGCACGCTCACCAGGGCGACGATGGTGCGGCGGATCATGGGGCCAACCTTCTCGGTGACATCATGGGGCCAACCTTCTCGGTGACTCGGGGCGCCCCTGGACGGAGCGCGCTACGAGTTCTCAGAGCCCGCTCACCGCGCGATATGACCCGATTAGAGCCGACCTCACCCGGGTGAACCCGTGCGGGGGCCGGACGGAAGGCGCTCCGGGGGCGCGCCGGGTGGACCTCCGGGGAAGTGGTTCGTCAGCCAGGTACGTAACGCAGAGCGAGCACTGCTACGTCTCCGTTACGTACCTGGCCGGCAGAGTGCTTTCCCGGAGAGGTTGTCCACAGGCGCGTCGACTCCGCCCGGCCCGCGGGCCCGATCGCTGACACGATCGGGCGATGGATCTCGCCGCACTGATCAAGGAGGCCCGCCAGGAGGCCCGGCTCACGCAGGAGGAGCTCGGGCGTCGGCTCGGCCGGTCCCGGGCGTCGATCTCCCAGCTCGAGGCGGGCGTGCGGACGCCCAGCTTCGGGTCGCTGCGGGAGATCCTCGCCGTACTGGGCAAGCAGGTCCGGATGGAGCTGGAGCCGCTCGACGAGGACGTTCGTCGCCAGATCGTCGAGCACAAGCACGATCCGGATCTGGCGGGGCGCGTCTACTTCTCCGTCGAGCAGATCGAGGACCTGGTGGGCCTCGACCTCCGGATCGAGGGGCTCGCGGCGGCGGCGCTGCTCGGCGCGCCCGTCGATGCCGGCGACCCCCAGGTGGCCGTCGCGAACACGGAACGTACGGCTGACTGGCTCGCCGGCAAGCTGCGACACCAACGGATTCGGCTGCGGCCCGCGAGCTGGGTGGGGGCCGCCTGGCCCCGCACACCGCAGGAGGTGCACGACCTGATCGAGGCGGAGTGTCCCGGCGGCTGGATCATGGTGCGCGGCTTCTTCCACGAGATACCGCTCCGGTTCGCGCCGGCCGAGGAGGTCGCGCGGCACGTGCTGGTCGACAACGGCGAGCAGGGCCCGTTGCGGGTGCAGCCGCTGCACGAGATCGACACCACGGACCGCAACGCGGCGCGCGTCCTGCGCCTGCTGCGGGAGCAGGCGCAGGACGCGCGTGGTTAGCCGGCCTCGGGCCCCGTGGTGTCGGGCCCCGGTGTATCGGGCCAGGAGACGTCAGGCCCCGACGAGGTGGCCCGCCAGGTAGCCGACGACCTTGTCCAGGGCGACGCGCTCTTGCTGCATGGTGTCGCGGTGCCGGATGGTGACGGCCTGGTCGTCCAGGGTCTCGAAGTCGACCGTGATGCAGAACGGCGTGCCGATCTCGTCCTGCCGGCGGTACCGCTTGCCGATGGCCTGCGTCACGTCGTAGTCGATGTTCCAGTACTTGCGCAGCTCGGCGGACAGCTTCTCCGACGTCGGCAGCAGGTCCGCCGTCTTGGACAGCGGCAGCACCGCGGCCTTGACGGGGGCCAGGCGCGGGTCCAGGCGCAGGACCGTGCGCTTGTCGACGCCGCCCTTGGTGTTCGGCGCCTCGTCCTCGGCGTACGCCTCGACGAGGAAGGCCATGAGCGACCGGGTCAGGCCGGCGGCGGGCTCGATGACGTACGGGAAGTACTTCTCGTTGGTCACCGGGTCGCGGTACGCCAGGTCCTTGCCCGAGCTCTCCGTGTGGGTCTTCAGGTCGAAGTCCGTGCGGTTGGCGATGCCCTCGAGCTCACCCCACTCGCTGCCCTGGAAACCGAAGCGGTACTCGATGTCCACGGTGCGGGTCGAGTAGTGCGACAGCTTGTCCTTCGGGTGCTCGTAGTGGCGCAGGTTGTCGGCCGAGATGCCGAGGTCCGTGTACCAGTTGGTCCGGTAGTCGATCCAGTACTGGTGCCACTCCTCGTCCTCGCCCGGCTTGACGAAGAACTCCATCTCCATCTGCTCGAACTCGCGCGTGCGGAAGATGAAGTTGCCCGGCGTGATCTCGTTGCGGAACGACTTGCCGATCTGGCCGATGCCGAACGGCGGCTTCTTGCGGGCCGCGGCGGCGACGTTCGCGAAGTTCACGAAGATGCCCTGCGCGGTCTCGGGGCGCAGGTAGTGCAGGCCGGACTCGTCCTCGACCGGGCCGAGGTACGTCTTCAGCATCATGTTGAAGTCGCGGGGCTCGGTCCACTGGCCGCGGGTGCCGCAGTTGGAGCAGACGATCTCGGCGAGGCCGCCCTCGGGGGCGCGGCCCTTCTTCTCCTCGAACTCCTCGATCATCTGGTCCTCGCGGAACCGCTTGTGACACGAGAGGCACTCGGTGAGCGGGTCGGTGAACACGCCGACGTGACCGGAGGCCACCCACACCTGGCGCGGCAGGATGACCGACGAGTCGAGGCCGACGATGTCGTCCCGGCTCGTGACCATCGCACGCCACCACTGCTTCTTGATGTTCTCCTTGAGCTCCACGCCGAGGGGTCCGTAGTCCCACGCAGAGCGCGTACCGCCGTAGATCTCGCCCGACGGGAAGACGAAACCTCGTCGCTTCGCGAGCGAGACGACGGCGTCGAGCTTGGCGGTCTGCGCAGAGCGCACTGACTTGTCGGACACGAGGGTTCTCTCCAGGGGAACAGGGGGAAGTTACGTCCGCCCAGCGTACCGTCCGGGCCGGTCGGGGCCCGCGCGAAATAGCGCGTGACCGACCTCTCGGTACCGATCTTTGACAATCGTTCTCAACAAGCGTGAGAATCGTTCTCATGACCTCGACCCGCGCCGCCGGCGCCGCCCTGACCAGCCTCGTCCTCGCCGGTGCGGCGACCCTCGCGGGTTGCTCCGCCCAGGGGGCCGGCGGCGCGGGCGGGGAGTCCGACGGCGTCGTCGTGCTCGCGTCGTTCTACCCGCTCCAGTACGTGGCGCAGCAGATCGGCGGCGACCTGGTCACCGTCGACAACCTCACGCCGCCGGCCGCCGAGCCGCACGACCTGGAGCTGTCCCCGGCGCAGGTCCGTGAGATCGGCACCGCAGACCTGGTGGTCTACCTCTCCGGCTTCCAGGCTGCCGTCGACGAGGGCGTCGAGTCCCGCGCGCCCGAGCACGTGGTCGACGCCGCGGACTCCGCCGGGCTCGTCGAGCACGCGGAGGAGACCGAGGAGGAGCACGCCGAGCACGCGGAGGAGGGCGACGGGCACGACCACGGCTCGACCGACCCGCACTTCTGGCTGGACCCGAGCCGGCTGGCCGCCGTCGGGCAGGCCGTCGCCGACGAGCTGGCCGCCGTCGACCCGGAGCACGCCGACGAGTACGCCGCCGGCGCCCTGCGGCTGGGCGAGCAGCTCGACGGGCTGGACCAGGAGATGGCGGACGGCCTCGCCGCCTGTCAGGGCGCGACCCTCGTGACGAGCCACGCGGCGTTCGGCTACCTCGCCGACCGGTACGCGCTGGAGCAGGTGGGCATCTCGGAGCTCGACCCGGAGGCGGAGCCGTCCCCGGCGCGCCTGCGCGAGATCGGCGCCGTGGTCAAGGAGAACGGCGTCCGGACGCTGTACTCGGAGACGCTGGTGAGCCCCAAGGTCACCGAGACGCTGGCCTCCGACCTGGGCGTGGACACCGCCGTGCTGGACCCGCTGGAGGGTCTGTCGGAGGAGGCCTCGGCCGCGGGCGACGACTACGTCTCCGTGATGCGGGCCAACCTCGCCGCGCTCGAGGAGGGCCTGGTCTGCGCATGACGGAGGAGACTATGCAGGTGACCGAGACCAGCGAACCCGTCATCGAGGCGCGCGGACTGCACTTCCGTGCGGGCGCGAGCCACATCCTGCGCGGCATCGACCTGACGGTCGAGGCAGGCGAGGTCGTCGCGCTGCTCGGCGCGAACGGTTCCGGCAAGTCAACCCTGGTGAAGTCGCTGGTGGGCATCAACGTGCCGTCCGCCGGCACGGTGCGGCTGCTCGGCGAGCCCCTCGGCCCGGGCCGGCGCGCCGGGACGGTCGACTGGGCCCGCATCGGCTACGTGCCGCAGCGCGCCGGGGCGGGCGGCGGCATCCCGTCGACCGCCCAGGAGGTCGTCGCCTCGGGCCTGCTGCACGGGCGCCGGCTGCGGCTGCCGCGCGGCTGGCGCGACCGCGTCGCGGTCGCCCTCGAACAGGTGGGCCTCGCCGACCGCGTGCAGGACCCGGTGCACCTCCTGTCGGGCGGGCAGCAGCAGCGCATCCTCATCGCGCGCGCCCTGGTCCGCGAGCCGGACCTGCTCGTGCTGGACGAGCCCGTGGCGGGCGTGGACGTCGCCAGCCAGGAGGCGTTCGCCACCACGATGCGGCGGCTGGTCGACGGCGGCCTCACGGTGCTCGTGGTGCTGCACGAGCTCGGCGAGCTCGAACCGCTCGTCACGCGCGCCGTCGTGCTCAAGCACGGCAAGGTCGTGCACGACGGCGCCCCGCCGCAGGCCCGGCACGACCACGACCGCGCGGGGCACCGCCACCAGCACCCGCACGCCGACGACAACTCCCTCGACCCCGCCGAGTCCAGGGCCTTCGACCTGGAGGTGCGCCCGTGATCATGCTCATGCTGACCGACCCGTTCATGCAGCGGGCTCTCATCGCCGCGCTCCTGGTCGGCGTCACGGCGCCCGTCGTGGGCACCTACCTGGTGCAGCGCAAGCTCTCCCTGCTCGGCGACGGCATCGGGCACGTCGCCCTGACGGGTGTCGCGCTGGGCTGGCTCGTCGGCGCGGGCATGGGCCTGACGCCGAACGACGCCCTCGCGATCCCCGGCGCCGTGGTCGCCGCGGTGGTGGGCTCCGTGCTCATCGAGGTGGTCCGGCGCCGCGGCCGCACCTCCGGCGACCTCGCGCTCGCCATCATGTTCTACGGCGGCATCGCGGGCGGCGTGCTGCTCATCGGCATCGCCGGCGGCTCCTCCGGGAACCTCATGCAGTACCTGTTCGGCTCGATCTCCACGGTGTCCGACGCCGACCTCTGGCTCACCGTCGTGCTCTCGGCCGTGGTCCTCGCCGTCGGCGTGGGCCTGCGGCACGCGCTCTTCTCCGTGAGCCACGACGAGGAGTTCTCGATCGCCTCCGGCCTGCCGGTCTGGGCGCTGAACATCGTGGTGGCCGTCGTGTCGGCCCTCACCGTGACGGTCGCGATGCGCGTCGTCGGGCTGCTGCTGGTCAGCGCGCTGATGATCGTGCCCGTCGCCATCGCGCAGCAGGTCACGCACGCCTTCGGCCGCACCATGCTCACCGCGTGCGTGGTCGGCGTGGTCGTCTGCGTGACCGGCCTGAGCATCACCTACTGGTACAACGTCTCGCCCGGCGCCACTATCGTGGTGCTGGCCATCGGGGTGTACGCGGTGGTCTCCCTGCTGGCGCCGCTCCTGGGCCGACGGCGCCCCGCGCACGACCCGCACCCCGACCTGCCCGACGACGTCGACCTGCCCGCGGCCGCCACCGAACGTGCGGCCGCCGCCGCGAAGGAGTGCCGCTGATGACCGCACGCATGACCCGGCAGCGCACCGCTGTCGTCGAGGCGCTGGACGAGCTCGCCGACTTCCGCTCGGCCCAGCAGCTCCACGAGGCCCTGCGGGCCCGCGGCGAGTCCGTGGGGCTCGCGACCGTGTACCGGGCGCTCCAGGCGCTCGCCGAGGCGAGCGAGGTGGACGTGCTGCGCGCGGAGGACGGCGAGAGCCTGTACCGGCGGTGCGCCCGCCGCGAGCACCACCACCACCTCGTGTGCCGCATGTGCGGCCGGACCGTCGAGATCGACGGCCCCACCGTCGAGGCCTGGGCCTCGAAGGTCGCCTCCTCCCAGGGGTTCGACGACATCGAGCACACGATCGAGCTGTGGGGCACCTGCGCGGACTGCCGCGCCGCGGCGCACTGATCTGACGACGGCGAGGGCCGGTATCGGCACCTGATTCCCCCGAGTCCGACCAGTCTTGCAAGAACAATTCCGGTGTCGGCCATATCCGGCCGGAGCCCGTGGCAGGATGCGTGCATGACCTCAGCACGGCGCCCCGCGGACCGTCGGGGACGGCTGCCCGCGCGCGCCGACGTCGTCGTGGTCGGCGGTGGTGCGCTCGGCGCGTCGGTGGCGTTCCACCTGGCCGAGGACGGCGTCGACGTGCTCCTCCTGGAGGCCGACGAGCTCGCCTCGGGCAGCTCGGGCAAGCCCATCGGGGGAGTGCGCGCCCAGTTCTCCGACCCCGCGAACGTCGACCTCGGCGACCGCAGCCTCGACCTCTACGAGGACTTCGCGGCGCGCCCGGGCGCGGACATCGGGCTGCAGCAGCCGGGCTACCTGTTCCTCCTGCCGGACGCCGCCGACGTCGCGCTGTTCGAGGAGTCCGTGGCCATGCAGAACGAGCGCGGCGTCGCCAGCCGCATGCTCGGCCACGACGAGGTGCGCCGGCTCAACCCCTACGTCGACGCCGACCGCTACGCCGGGGCCGCGTACGCCGCGCGCGACGGGTTCGCCTACCCGAAGGCCGTCGTGGAGGGCTACGCGGCCGGCGCCGAGCGGCACGGGGCCACGGTCCGCACCCACGTGACCGTGCAGGACGTCGAGACGCGGGGTGACGCCGTCGTCGCCGTCTGGACCAGCCAGGGGCGGGTGCGTACGGGCACCGTCGTGCTGTGCACCGGGGCCTGGACCCGGGACCTGGCCACGAAGGCGGGCCTCGACCTGCCGGTCGACCCCTACCGGCGGCAGATCGGGTTCACGCCGCGGCTGGACCCGGCGCCGCCGCGCATCCCGTTCACGATCGACTACGGCACCACGTTCTACTTCCACAACGCGGAGCCCGGCGGCCTGCTGCTCGGCATCGCGGACCCCGAGACCCCGATCGCGTTCGAGCGCACCTACGACCCGGGCTGGCTGCCGCTGCTGCGCGGTGCGATGAGCGCGTGCGCCCCCGGGCTGGACGACGTCCCCGTCGCGCGCGGCTGGGCCGGGCTCTACGAGATGACGCCCGACCACAACGCCCTGATCGGCGAGGCGACCGGCGTGCCCGGCCGCGTGCTGTACGCCACCGGCTTCTCGGGCCACGGGTTCCTCCAGGCCCCCGCCGTCGGCGAGGTGGTGCGCGACCTGTACGCCGGCCGCACGCCGCGGATCGACGTGTCCGGGTTCGACGCGGACCGGTTCGCCACGACCGCCCGTACCACGCACCCGGGGCGACGAGGCCCCGAGGCGAACATCATCTGAAGGCAAGGAGAGATCGATGTCGGCACCGACGTTCCTCGAGCCCTGGCAGCTGAGGGCCGCGTTCGCGCGCAGCCTCTCGGACATGTACGGCAAGGAGGTTCCCGCCTACACCACGCTGCTCGACGTGTCGCACGAGGTCAACGCCGACTTCGTGGCGCAGCACGGGGCGGACGCCGAGCGGCTCGGCTCCATCGCGCGCGTCACGGCGGAGCGGCACGGCGCGATCCGGGTGGGCACCCCCACCGAGATGGCGCAGGTCGCCCGGATCTTCGGCGCGATGGGCATGCACCCGGTCGGGTTCTACGACCTGCGGGATGCCTCGTCCAGCTCCGTGCCTGTCATCTCGACGGCGTTCCGCCCGGTCGACCGGGCCGAGCTGGCCCGCAACCCCTTCCGGGTCTTCACCTCCATGCTGGTTACCGCCGACCGCCGCTTCTTCACCGCCGACCTGGAGCAGCGCCTCGAGAACTTCCTCGGCGCCCGCACCCTGTTCGGCCCGGAGCTGCTCGCCCTCGCCGACCGCGCGGAGGCCGAGGGCGGCCTCCCCGAGGATCAGGCCGCCGAGTTCCTGCGGCTCGCGACCGAGGCGTTCGAGCTGTCCCGCGAGCCCGTTGACCAGGCCTGGTACCGCGAGCTGGAGGCGGTCAGCGCCGTCGCCGCCGACATCGGCGGCATCGCCTCCACGCACATCAACCACCTCACGCCCCGCGTGCTGGACATCGACGACCTCTACGCACGCATGGAGGCCGGCGGCATCACGATGATCGACGCGATCCAGGGCCCGCCGCGCTGGGAGGGCCCGGACGTGCTGCTGCGGCAGACGTCGTTCCGCGCGCTCGCCGAGCCCCGCACCTTCCGCACCGCCGACGGCGAGATCATCAGCGACTCACTGCGCGTGCGGTTCGGCGAGGTCGAGGCCCGCGGCATCGCGCTGACCCGCGCGGGGCGCGCCGCGTACGACGCCGCGGTGGTCGAGATCGACGAGGCCGCCGCCGCGGCCCGCGCCGGGGACCCCGGCTTCACGGAGGCGCAGCGCCAGCAGCTCGCCCGCGCCGTCTGGCAGAAGACCTTCCCCACCACGGAGGCCGCGCTCGCGGACCTGGAGCTCGGCTGGTTCACCTACGAGGTCGACCCGGCCGGCACCGGCGTCGTCCGCGAGCCGATCGTCTACGAGGACTTCCTGCCGCGCTCGGCGGCCGGGATCTTCCAGTCCAACCTCACGTCCGACGGCGCCAAGGACGCCAGCCAGGAGGGCACCGACCGGGATGCCGACTGGATGGCGGGCGCGCTCGGCCGCGACCTGAACGACCCCTTCGACCTGTACGCCGACCAGGTGGCCAGGTCGCTCGCCGCCGCCGCCGAGACCCTCGGCGTCGACCCGGCCACCCTCACCACCACCCACCGCACAACGGGAGCACCGCGATGACCAGCACCACCACCCACAGCCCGCTGACGACCGAGCTGCACGACGCCGCCCTCGCCGCGCTGGAGCGGCTGGGCGCCACGGTGCCCACCGGGACGGGCCTGCCCGTCGTGTCGCCGCTGTCCGGGCAGCCGCTGCTGGAGCTGCACCGCGCCGGTGCCGCCGAGGCCGCCACCGCCGTCGGCGAGGCCGCCGAGGCCTTCACCACGTGGCGCTCCGTGCCGGCCCCGGTGCGCGGGCAGGTCGTCAAGCGCCTCGGCGAGCTGCTCACCGAGCACAAGGCCGACCTCGCGGAGCTCGTCACCATCGAGGCGGGCAAGATCACGAGCGAGGCCCTGGGCGAGGTCCAGGAGATGATCGACATCTGCGACTTCGCCGTCGGGCTGTCGCGCCAGGTGGGCGGCCGCACCATGCCGTCCGAGCGTCCCGGCCACCGCCTCATGGAGACGTGGCACCCGATGGGCGTGGTCGGCGTGATCAGCGCCTTCAACTTCCCGGTCGCGGTGTGGTCCTGGAACACGGCCGTCGCGCTGGTCTGCGGCGACACCGTGGTGTGGAAGCCGAGCGAGAAGACCCTGCTGTCCGCCGTCGGCGCCGCCGCGCTGCTCGACCGGGCGCTGGCCGAGGCCGGCTTCCCGGCGGGCGTCTCGCAGCTCCTGCTCGGCGACCGCGAGGCCGGCGAGGCCCTCGTGGCCGACCCGCGCGTCGCGCTCGTCTCCGCGACCGGCTCGGAGCGCATGGGCCAGCAGGTCGCGCCCGTCGTCGCGGCCCGTGGCGGCCGGTACCTGCTGGAGCTGGGCGGCAACAACGGCGCGATCGTCGCGCCGTCGGCCGACCTCGACCTCGCCGTGCGCGGCGCCGTGTTCTCCGCGGCCGGCACGGCCGGGCAGCGCTGCACCTCGCTGCGCCGCCTGATCGTGCACGAGTCGATCGTGGACGACGTCGTGGCGCGGCTCGCCAAGGTCTACGCCGGCCTGCCCGTGGGCGACCCGCGCACGGACGGCACGCTGGTGGGCCCCCTGGTCGACGCCGCCGCGCGCGAGCGCATGCTGGCCGCGATCGACGAGGCCGTGACGGCGGGCGGCGAGCTCGTCGTGGGCGGCACGGTCGTGGACGTGCCCGGCGCGGAGGACGCGGCGTACGTGCACCCGGCGATCGTGCGCATGCCGGAGCAGGCCGACGTCGTCAAGCGTGAGACGTTCGCCCCGATCCTGTACGTGCTGACCTACTCGGAGCTGTCCGAGGCGATCGCCGTGCACAACGACGTGCCGCAGGGCCTGTCGTCGTCGATCTTCACGCTGGACGTGCGCGAGGCCGAGACCTTCCTCTCCGAGGTGGGCTCGGACTGCGGCATCGTGAACGTCAACATCGGCACCTCGGGCGCGGAGATCGGCGGCGCGTTCGGCGGCGAGAAGTCGACGGGCGGCGGCCGCGAGTCCGGCTCCGACGCCTGGAAGCAGTACATGCGCCGCGCCACCAACACGGTGAACTACTCCACGGAGCTGCCGCTGGCGCAGGGCGTCAACTTCGGCTGACCCGGGGCGTACCAGAACGGCCCGGCCGCACCCTCAGGACGGGTG
>NZ_JBHWZO010000155.1:0-15018 GCF_042728455.1 Promicromonospora sp. NPDC060204 | reverse complement strand
GGTCACCATGGTGACCTGAGCGTCTGACACATCCCGAGCAAGGAGCCCCATGCCGTTCGCCGACGAGCTCATCAGCGACACCACCGCCGCGACCCTGACCCGCGCGGTCCGGGCGGCCGTCCCGGACGCCACGCTGCGGGAGCTGTCGGCGACCGCGGGCCGGCTCGCCGACCTCTCGCTGCGCGAGCGGGCGGACCTCCTGCGGGACGCGCTGCTCACCGACCTGCCGGGCACCTACGCGGACCTCGCGGCGGTGGTGCGCACCGCGAGCGACGGCGCGGAGCCGTTCGAGGGCTGGCTGATCTGGCCGGTCACGAGCGCCGTCGCGGCTCGGGCCGTGGAGGACGGCACGGACGCGGCCTTCGACGACGCGATGGCGATCCTGGCCGACCTCACCGGCCGCCTGACCGCGGAGTTCGCCGTCCGCACCCTGCTGCGGCACGACCTGGACCGCGCCCTCGCCACGGCCACGGCCTGGGCCGGGTCGGACGACGTCGACGTGCGCCGCCTGGCCAGCGAGGGCACCCGCCCGTACCTGCCCTGGTCGGTCCGGGTGCCGGAGATCCTGGCCCGTCCCGGGGTCACGGTTCCGGTGCTCGACGCCCTGTACCGGGACGAGAGCGAGTATGTGCGCCGTTCGGTGGCCAACCATCTCAACGACCTCAGCCGCGACCACCCGGAGCTCGTGGTCGCGACGGCGGGCCGCTGGCTCGCGGACCCTGCGCCCACGACGCCGGCCCTCGTGCGGCACGCGCTCCGCACGCTGGTCAAGCGCGGGGACCCGGGCGCCCTCGCGCTGCTGGGGTTCGGCCCCGCGACGCTGGAGATCGACGGTCCGCTGCTCGACGCCGCCCGCGTGCCTTTCGGCGGCGCGGTCCGGTTCACCGCCGCGGTGCGCAACGTCGGGGCCGAGGAGGCGCGGCTGGCCATCGACTACGTGGTTCATCACCAGAAGGCCAACGGGGCGCGGACGACCAAGACCTTCAAGCTGACGACCCGCACGCTCGCCCCGGGCGAGCAGGTCGAGCTCAGCCGCGAGCACTCGTTCCGGCCGATCACCACGCGCCGCTACTACCCGGGCCCGCACGCGGTGACGCTCCAGGTCAACGGGGTCGCGACCGACCTGGCGGAGTTCGAGCTCGAGGCGCCGTCGAACGACTGAGCGCCGCTCAGCGCAGCGACGTCCGGACGATCCCCGCGACCACGTCCGCGAGGTCCGCCGGGATCGGCCGGCCGGCGCTCAGGTACCGCCGCACCGCGGCGTAGGGCAGGTCGACGACGACCAGGAGCAGCTCGGTGGTCGAGACCGAGGTCTGGGCGCGGACCCGCCGGGTCAGGCCGCGGATCGCGTCGTTCCAGCGCGCGCTCTCCGTCGCCTCCGTGTCGCGGGCCGCCTCAGGCCAGGCGTCGGCCTCGAACCGCGCGCGGCCCGCGAGGAGCGCGTGCGCGTGGGCGGGCTCGGCCTGGCACCACCGCACGGTGTACGCGGCGAGCGCGGCAGCGGCGTCGACCGGGTCCCCCTCGAACAGCGGGTACGCGTCCCGGTGGTAGCTCTCGATCGCGCCGTTCCACAGGGCCGCGAGCAGGGCCGGGCGGTCGGGGAACCGATAGTAGAGCGACCCGCTGGGCACGCCCGCCTCGCGGATGACCGCCGCCATGGTGACCTTCGCCGGCCCGCCCTCGCCGAGGATCCGGCCCGCGGCGTCAAGGATCGTCGAGGTGTCGTGGGTGGGCCGGGCCATGCGTTGACGGTACTGCAGCACGTCGTTAGAGTCCGGTCTCTAGAGAGAAATCTCTACAACCGTGCGCCGAGAGGAACCGCCCCATGACACTGACCGCGGACGAGGTCTACGCGGCTGCACCGTTCGTCAGGACGCTCGGCGTCGAGCTCGACCGGATCACGCCGGAGGCCGTCGTCGCGCGCCTGCCGTACTCGCAGCCGCTGTCGACGGTCGGCGGCGGCCTGCACGGCGGGGCGCTGATGGGGCTGGCGGACGGCACCGCCGCCGTCTGCGCCGCCGCGAACGGTGGGCCCGGCGCCCTGCCCGCGACCGTCGACTCGACCACCCACTTCCTGCGCCCCGTGCAGGGCCAGGCCACAGCCACGGCCGTGCCCGTCCGGGCGAGCAGCCGCCAGGTGCTCGTCGAGGTCCGGGTGACCGACGAGACCGGCGAGCTGTGCGTGCACGTGCTCCAGACGGTGCGCCTGGTCCACCCGTCGTGACGGCACCGGACCGGGCGAGCCCCCTGCGCTCTCCCGGTCCGGCAAGACGGTCACGACGGCCCGGTCAGCCGAACGTCATCGTGAAGACCTGCACGCCGGCCGGCACCTTCAGGTCGACGAGGCCCTCGGACGGCTCGTCCCCCTCCAGGACCGGGTAGAGCCGCGGGTTCCCGGAGACGTCGATGTCGCGCGTCTGCTCCTTGCCGTCGGCCGTGACCGTCGCCTCGACGGTCCCCTCGCCGCCGAGCACCACGAAGACGTCGGTCGAGCGGTACGCGAGGCGCACGCGGGCGTCGTCGGACACCGCCTCCGCGCCCTGGAAGTCGACGTCCCACGTGCCGCCGAGCGAGAACGTGTCCTGCTTCTGGTCGTCCGCGAGCGTGAACTCCTTGCGGCCCGCCGCGTACCGCGGCTCGCCCGAGTAGTTGATGACGCGCTTGATCGAGAAGTACGTCTCGGGCGTGATCTGGTCGAGCGGGGTCGCGTCCCGCACCGTGGTCGCGCCGGGCAGCTCGACTCCGGGGTTCGCGTCGGCGAGCAGCTCGCGGATCAGGTTCTCGGTGCGCTGGTACCCGCCCTCGCCCAGGCGGATGTGCCGCACGGTGCCGTCGGCGTCGATGAGGTACTGGGCGGGCCAGTACCGGTTCCGGTACGCCGTCCAGGTCGCGTACGAGTTGTCCTGGGCGATCGGGTAGGTCACGCCGAGGTCCTTGGCGCCCGCGATCACGTTGCGCGTCTCGCGCTCGAAGGCGAACTCCGGCGTGTGCACGCCGATCACCTCGAAGCCCTTGCCGACGTCGGCGTACTTGTCGTACCAGGCGCTGATGTGCGGGATGGACCGCTGGCAGTTGATGCACGAGTAGGTCCAGAAGTCGATGAGCACCACCTGGCCGCGCATCGCCTCGAGCTGGAGCGCCTCTCCGTCCGGCGTGTTCAGCCACTTGTCGATGCCGCGGATCTCCGGCGCCGTGCCGCAGTCCTCCAGGACGGGCGCGCCGTTCGAGCAGTTGGACAGCTCGCGGTTCTCGTCGGTCACCAGTCCGCCGAGGTCGAGCGCCTCACGCACCGTCTCGGAGGAGTCGATGCGCTGCTGGAGCGCGCCCGTGTAGTCCGGCAGCAGCCGCTGGATCGCCGCGGGCACGTTGAAGGCCAGCGCGATGGCCAGCAGGATGACGACGATGCCACCGCCGGTGCGGATGGCCTTGGTGTGCCGCTGGAAGGCCTGCACCCGCTCGGCGATCCGGCGTCCGGCCAGGGCGAACAGGAGCAGCGGGAGCGCGGCGCCGACGGCGAACGACACCGTCAGCGCCACCGTCTCGACCCCGATGTTGCCCGTGGCGCCGGCGACCGTGATCGCCGCGAGCACCGGTCCGGCGCACGGCACGTAGAGCACGCCGAGGCCGAGACCGAGGATGAAGGCGCCCCGGTCCTGCCGGGCCGCGCCCCGCTTGGCCCCGAAGGCGGCGATGCGCTGGAACGGCCGCTCCAGGATCATCTCGAACCGGGGCACGATCATGCCGATGCCCAGGAGGACCAGCAGCGTGATCCCCGCCCAGCGCAGCAGGTCCTGCGGCAGCCCGAGCACGGACAGCAGCAGGGAGCCGAGCAGCGTGAAGAAGCTGAAGCTCAGGACCAGGCCCGCGATCACGATGTAGGGGCGCAGGGACGACCGGGTGCGGACGGCGGTGTCCGGCGTCGCGGTGGCGACGCCGCCCCCGCCACCCTCGGCGTCGGGGGCCTTCCCCTGGCGCGCCCCACCGCCTGTCCGGTTCCGCGCACCCTGCACGCCGCCCGCGAAGAAGACGGCCGGCAGCATCGGGAGGATGCACGGCGAGATTCCGGTGATCAGGCCCCCGAGGAGGCCGATGACGATGAGGGTTCCCATGTGCCGGGTTCGGCGCGCGGCCCGTTCCGGATGGGTACGGACCGGACGTCGGACGCCGCGGAAAACTGATGTGCACCGACCCCCATCCGGGGAGCCGACGGCTCCGAACCCCGGTCAAGACGCCCCGTGAGACGCGGGGTGACGCCACACCGAGGAGAGACCGATGAACGCTCGAACCCGCACGTCCTACGCCGTCGCCGGTATCGCCACGCTGGCCATGCTCGGCCTCTCGGCCTGCAGCATGGACTCGTCGGGCGGGGAAACCGGATCGGAGGACACCTCGGCGTCCGAGGAGGCCACCGACTCGATGACCGAGGAGACCCCCGCCGAGGACGACGCCGCGGTCGACCCCGCCGCGAACCTCGTGGGCCCCGGCTGTGCCGCGTACGCCGAGGAGGTGCCGGACGGCCCCGGCTCGGTGACCGGCATGTCCACCGACCCGGTGGCCGTGGCCGCCTCCAACAACCCGCTGCTGACGACCCTTGTCTCGGCCGTGAGCGGCAAGGTCAACCCCGACGTGGACCTCGTCGACACCCTCAACGGTGACGAGTTCACCGTCTTCGCCCCGGTGGACGACGCCTTCAAGTCGATCGACGCCGAGACGATGGACACGCTGTCCACGGACAGCGACCTGCTGACCGCGATCCTCACGTACCACGTGGTGCCCGGCCAGCTCACGCCCGACCAGGTGGTCGGCGAGCAGAAGACCGTCGAGGGCGACACCCTCGAGGTCACCGGCAGCGGCGACGACCTCAAGGTGAACGACGCGAACGTGATCTGCGGTGGCGTCATGACCCAGAACGCGACCGTCTACCTCATCGACGGGGTGCTGATGCCCCCGATGTGATCCTCCAGCGATGACCGAGAGAAGCCCCGTCCGGCCGGACGGGGCTTCTCTCGTGTCCGCGGGTGCGGACCGGATCGCTCGGGACGGGCCGGGTCAGGCCCCCAGCACGACGATCGGTGCCGTCGTGGGCTCCTCGGAACCCGACGCCGGCTCGACCGACACCGCCATGCCCACGCCGTGCTCACCCTGGACGAGCGCGGTCGCCTGGTCGCCCCGCAGGGCGAGCAGGCCCGCCGAGGAGACGCTGCCGTCACCCTCCACCACCCAGAGCTGGTAGGCCTTGCCCTGCTCGGGAGCCGGGAGCCCCTCGGCGTGGAAGAACATGTCGTCGCCGGAGACCAGCACGGACGCCTCGCCGCCACCCTCGACGGAGGCCCGCAGCACCGAGCTGTCCGGGTCGGCCAGCATCTCCGAGACCACCTGCGCCTGCTCGCGCAGGCGGTCGCGCTCGGCGGTCACCTGCACGGCGATCGTGGTCGGGACGGCGATGGCGACCGCCGCGGCGACCGCGGCCACCGCCGTGCCCCAGCGCCGACGACGGCGGCGGGCGGCGAGGTCCACGACGTCGCCGCCGCTGCCCGACGACGGGGTCGTGCCGGCCGTGGCAACCACGGGGCCCGGCCCGGACGCCGGGTCGGACGGCGGCGCGGCGGGAGCGGCGGCGGGCGAGGCGGCCGGAGCAGAAGGTGCCTCCGCCGTCGGGCCCGGGACCTGCGGCGTGCCTGCCACCTGGGCGAGCACCCCGGCGCGCAGCGCGGCGGGCGGTTCGGCCTCGACCACGAACGCGGCGACGACGTCGCGGTACTCGTCGAGCGCACGACGCGCGTCGGCATCCGACGCGAGCAGCCGCTCGACCGCCTCCCGGTCGGCGTCGTCCAGCGCGTCCAGGGCGTACCCGGGGATCAGGTCCCGGACGTCGCCGGCCACGCCGTCGGCACCGGTACCGGTCGTCTCGTCAGCCACGTCCCACCTCCAGGCAGTCCCGGAGCCGGTTGAGGCCGTCGCGGATCCTGCTCTTGACGGTCGGCAGGGCCTTGTCGAGCTTCTCGGCGACCTCGCGATAGGTCAGGCCGCCGTAGTACGCGACCACCACCGCCTCGCGCTGGGTCGGGGTGAGCCCCTCGATGCAGCGGCGCACGGCGGACCCCTCGAGGCGCCGTTCGACGTCCTCGACCACCACGTCCCGCTCGGACTCGTTGGTGCGCAGGTCCGTGTCCCGCTGGTCGCGGTCCCGGTGCGCCTGCTCCGACCGCACGCGGTCGACCGCGCGCCGGCGGGCCAGCGTGGCGACCCAGGTGCGGGCGGAGCCGCGTGCGGCGTCGAACCGCGAAGCCGTCTGCCACACCTCCACCATCACCTCCTGGGTCACCTCTGCCGCATGGTCGGGGTCGCGCAGGACGCCGAGCGACGCGCCGTAGGCTACCGGCCCCAGCGCGTCGTACACGGGCGTGAACGACGCCGGGTCGCCCCCGGCGCACGCCGTGAGCAGTGCGTCGACGGTGTCCCGTGACGAGGTCCGGACAGGTGGTGAGGCCACCGAACCAGTCTGCCCCACAACGGCCTCCGATCGTGTCTGCACCGGTGGTTCGGCGCGGTGGCGCTTATGGATGGGACGACGCGGGGGTGATCCGCGTCACCAGTCGTGGACGGACCCGTCCTGGAGCCGGTTGACCGGCAGGTAGCCGGGCTCGTACGGGTGGGCGGCCGCGAGCTCCTCGTCCAGCTCGACGCCGATGCCGGGGGCCTCGCCCGGGTGCAGGTGGCCGTCCTCGAACGTGTACGCGTGCCGGAAGACCTCGTTCGTCAGGTCGGTGTGGCCCGAGTACTCCTGGATGCCGAAGTTGTGGATCGCCAGGTCGAGGTGGATCGCGGCGGCCATGCCGACCGGCGAGATGTCCTCGGGGCCGTGGATCGCGCTCTTGATCCCGCGCTGACCCGCGTAGTCGAACAGCTTCTTCATGGGGCTGACGCCGCCGAAGTGCGTGACGGCGGAGCGCACGTAGTCGATGAGGCGGTCGTCGATCAGCGTCTGGTAGTCGAAGACGGTGTTGAACACCTCGCCGATCGCCAGCGGCGTGGTCGTGTGCTGCCGCACCAGGCGCAGCGCCTCCTGGTCCTCGGCGGGCGTGCAGTCCTCCAGCCAGAACAGGTCGTACGGCTCCAGGTCCTTGCCGAGGCGGGCGGCCTCGATCGGGGACAGCCGGTGGTGCGCGTCGTGCAGCAGCGGCAGGTCCGGGCCGAACTCGTTGCGCACGGCCTCGAAGACCTTCGGGATGTACCGCAGGTAGGCGGCGGTGTCCCAGTCCTCGACGGCCGGCCGCGCGAGCACGTCGGGCGCGGAGCCGTCGTCCGACGTCGCCGTGTGGACGCCGTAGACGGACTTCAGGCCCGGCACGCCGCTCTGGATGCGGATGCTCTGGTAGCCGCGCTCCTGCAGCGCCCGCACCGAGTCGAAGATCTCGGGCAGGCTGGAGCCGTTCGCGTGCCCGTAGGCGCGGATCCGGTCGCGGCTGGCTCCGCCCAGAAGCTGGTACAGCGGCAGGCCGGCGACCTTCGCCTTGATGTCCCACAGGGCGACGTCGACGGCGGCGATCGCCGCCATGGTCACCGGGCCGCGGCGCCAGTAGGCGCCCCGGTAGAGGTACTGCCAGGTGTCCTCGATGCGGTGCGGGTCGCGGCCGATCAGCAGCGGCGCGACGTGGTCGCGCAGGTAGCTGACGACGGCCAGCTCGCGGCCGTTCAGGGTGGCGTCGCCCAGCCCGGTCACCCCGTCGTCCGTGGTGATCTGGAGCGTGACGAAGTTGCGGCCGGGCGACGTGACGACGACCTTCGCGTCGACGATCTTCATGCGGAAACCTTCTGTCGGTGGTGGGGGAAGCAGGAGTGCGGGCGTCAGCCCTGGGCAGGGTCAGCCCTTGGTGGCGCCGGCGGTGAGCCCGGCCACGAGGAAACGCTGCCCGAAGATCGCGGCCAGCAGGACGGGCACGGTCATGAGGGTCGCAGCCGCCATGAGCCCGCCCCAGTCGGTGCTGGCGTAGGACATGAAGTTGAACAGCAGCACGGGCATCGTCATCGTCCGCTCGTCCGCGAGGATCAGCGCGAAGATGAAGTTGTTCCAGCTGAAGATGAACGCCAGCACCGCGGCGGACGCCGTGCCGGGCGCCGCGAGCGGCAGCGCGATCCGCAGGAACGCCCCGAAGGCGGACAGGCCGTCGGTCCGCGCGGCGTCCTCCAGCTCGACCGGCAGGCCCTCGAAGAAGCCGATCATGATCCACAGGATCAGCGGCACCGAGACGAACATGTGGCTCAGGATCAGCACCAGGTGGCTGCCCACCAGGCCGAGCTGCGCGAACATGTAGTACCAGGGCACGAGCAGCGAGATGGCCGGGATGATCCGGGCCACGAGGACCGTCGAGCCGGTGCGGCGCATCCGGAACCGGCCCACCGCCCAGGCCGCCGGCACGGCGATGACCACGCTGAGCGCCGTCGAGACCACGCCGATGACCAGCGAGTTGAGCAGCGAGTGCGCCAGGGCGCCGTCGGCCAGGACGTTCCGGAAGTTGTCCCAGGTGGGCGAGAAGACCAGGCCGACCGTCGGGTCGGTGACCTGCACGTTGGTCTTGAAGGCGGCGGCGATCATCCAGATGATCGGCAGCGCGATCACCGCGCTGACGACGGTGATCAGCACGCCGCGCAGGACGCGGAAGGTGGTGGTGGCGCTCACGAAGCGCTCCTCTCGGTGCGGCGCCGCAGCACGACCACGACCGCGACGATGAACAGCGTGAACAGGACCAGCACCGCGGAGGCGAGGCCGTACTCCTGGTAGTCGAAGGTGAGCCCGTAGGCGTAGACGTTGAGCGTCTCGGCCTCGAAGTCCGACCCGCCGCCGGGACCCTTGGTCGCGTAGATCAGGTCGAACGTCTTCAGGGCGTCGACGCCCCGGAGCACCAGCGCCGTCAGGATCGTGGTGCGGAGCATCGGCAGGATGATGTGCACGAACCGCTGCCACGCGTTGGCGCCGTCGACCCGGGCGGCCTCCTCCGGCTCCTCGGGCAGCGTGGTCAGGCCGGCCAGCAGCAGCACGGTCATCATCGGGGTCCACTGCCACACGTCGATGAGCATCAGGGTGGGCAGCGACTGCGACACCGAGCCCAGGAACTCCTGCGGCGGGATGCCCACGAACCCGAGCAGATGGTTGGCGATGCCGTTGGTCGGGTCGAGGATGAGCATCCACAGGATGCCGATCGCGACCGGGGTGGCCAGCAGCGGCACCATCAGGATGGTGCGCACGATCTCCATGCCGCGGAACGCCTTGCGCATGAGCATCGCCAGGGCCAGCCCGAGCACGGTCTCCAGCACGACGGCGCCGAGCGTGAACGTGACCGTGCGGCCGACGGCCGGCCAGAACCGGCGCGTGTCCGTCAGGGCGTCGGCGAAGTTCTGCAGGCCCACGTAGGAGCTGCCGGCGTTCACGGCGCCGAACGCGTCCGTGAGGCTGAGGTTGATCGTGAAGACCAGCGGGAACGCGATCATCAGGCCGACGAAGCCCAGCGCGGGCGCGAGGAGCGCCCACTTGAGGCGGCGGTTGGCCTGCTCGAAGGTCACGAACGGCTTGCCCGACGGCGGGGTGCGGCGCGTGCTGTTCTTGGGGCCGACGGCGGTGGGGGCGGTGGTCGTCGTCATCAGAACTCCTGCTGACGGTTGTCGCGGACGAGGAAGTCGTTGAACTCGGCGTCCGCGTCGGCGGCCACGGACGCGACGTCCTCGCCGACGATGCCGGAGACCAGCGGGCGGCCGACGATGTCGCGGGCGCGGCCCACCTGCATCACCTCGGGACGGTCGTGCCCCACGCCGTTGGCTGCGTTGATCCGCATGGCCTCGGCGAGGTCGGCGGGGAAGGACGCGAGTGTCGCCGGGTCGTCCCAGACGGACTGGCGCGCGCCCGGGATGCCCTCGGACTGCAGGCGGGCGACCATCTCGGGGCTGGAGGCCCAGCGGAGAAACTCCCACGAGTCGTCCCGCAGCAGCGAGAACTCATTGATCGCCAGGCTCCACGACGGGATGTTGTGCGGCACGGAACCCGCCTGACCCGCGGGGAAGGGTGCGAAGCCCACGGTGTCGGTGACGGTGGAGATCGAGGTGTCCAGGAAGTTGCTGTAGATCGCGTCGGCGTCGACGTACATCGCGGCCTTGCCCTGCGCGAAGATCGGCATCGCCTGTTCGAGGCTCATGTTGGTGGCCCCGGGCGGTCCGGCGTCGTGCAGCAGGCGCCCGTAGAACTCGTAGGCGGCGACCGCCTCGGGCGCGCCGATGCCCGACCGGCCGTCGACCGTGAAGTCGCCGCCGAACGAGTAGAGGAAGCTCGACCACTGGGTGACGGCGCCGGCCCGCTGGCCACGGCCGACGAACCCGAAGAAGCCCTCGTCGCGCCGCTGGGTCTCCAGGGCGATGTCGAGCATGTCGTCGAGGGTCTTCGGCGCCCCGCCGAACTCCTCGAGCAGGTCCTTGCGGTAGTACAGCGCGGGACGCTCGGTCACGACGGGGACGCTGACCGCGGCGCCCGCGGTGATCGACCGCTCGCGCGGGGCGTCCTGGAAGTCGGTCCAGCGGTAGTCGGCGTCGCCCTCGACCCGGTCGGTGAGGTCGGCGATCCAGCCGTTGCGCGCGAACATCATCTGGTCCTGCAGCGGCCGGATCGTCATGACGTCGATGTCGGTGGCCGACGCGCTGAGCTTGACGTTGAAGCTGGAGGTGAGCTGGTCGGCGGTGAGCATCCGCAGCGACACCCGGCGGCCGATCCGCTCCTCGAACTCGGGGAGGTAGCGGCTGATCGCCTGCGTCCAGACGTGGTTGATCGCGAGCACCCGCAGCGGGGCGTCCGGGCTAGCCGTCCGCGGGCTGCCCGAGCAGGCGGCCAGCACGGACGCGGCGGCGAGCACGCCGAACGACCGCCGGCTCAGCTCGAACCCCCGCGCCACCCGCGGTCTGAGTAGATACGTCATGACGAAACGTCACACCTCCATGTGTGCCCAAGCCCGTTGAGTGCTGGGTATTTGCGTCCCCAGGCGCTGAGATCGCGCAGATATCCAGCACTCAACGAGGGAAGGAGCGTCAGTGGTCCAACTGGTAGGACCAGTTGGACCGTAGCACGGTGCCGAGGGTGGGTTCAAAGGTGCTGGTGGGGTTTAGGGAGCGGCGCAGGTTTGGTCGACGACGCCCTCGTCGTGCCGCTCAGATGATCGAGGCAGCCCTGTCGACCGACGTGGGCGGGTCCGCATCGACAGCGGTGAGGATGCCGTCGTCGTACTCCATCAGAGTGACTGCATCGAGCGTGCTGTCGCCGCGCCGGATGATGCGCACGAGTTCGCGGGCGTTGGCCCGGCACGAACTGACCTCGCCACTTCCGAAGGCCGCGTCGATCGCCCCCGGTGACACCAGCCGGCCGCCGAGCTCGTGATCGTCGAGGCGCCCCGCCCACCACCGAGCGCGGGCACGCTCGTGCGCGGTGTCTCGGTCCGTCTCGACCGACACGATACTCAGCCGCCGGCAATCAGCCTTGGCGAGCGACAGGAGCAAGCGCTCCGCGTAGGCGGGCGTCGACATCGTGCTCTCGACCACGATGTCGAGCCCACTCTCCAGAGCGTTGCGGCGCACGGCATTGCACACCTCGGTCGACAACGTCTGCAGCAACGGTGACAGATCCAGCGGCATGACGTCCCGGCCATCAGGAAGCACCTGGGAGAGCGCGACGTCATACACACCGTCGACCACGCACCAGCGAGCGATGAACTCCTTGGCGACGTCGGCATCGATCACCAACCGCGAGCGAACGTCCTCCACCGCGGCCGACAACGTCGAGCTCTTTCCCGCACCGGGCGGTCCGGCGGTGACGACGACGCAGGTCCCGCCTCTCGTCACGTTCCCGGCGTGGGCGTCGAGGTACCAGTCGCGGGCATCCCGGACGAGCCGACGGCGGCCCGCCGATGTGAGCACCGCATCCAGCGGCATCTCGCCCGAGATCACCGTCAGAGCCGCGGCATGCACCTCGTCGCGCGGCTCACCCATGCGCATCGAGGATCTGATCCACCTCGGACTCGGTCAGAAACCCGCCGTCGAGCAGCGCCTCGACGTCCTCCTCGGACGAGCCCGGCAGCACACCGTCGACGGGGTCGACCCGGCGCGGCACCCAAGCCTCGGTCGCACGGAGGCGCGCAAGCATCTGCTCGGTCGAGATCTTGCCGACGTACCGCTGCAGCACGATCTCCTCGACCGACTCGCCGACCCCCAGCGCCTTCGCCCTGGCGACAAGGCGATGGACACTCGCCTGGGACAGGTGAACGGCCCGGGCGATGTCCCGCTGCGGCATGCCGCCTTCGGCCGCCAGGAACACCCGTCGGGTCCGCTCGATCTCGGCCAGGCGCGCATGCACATAGGCCAACTTCAGATCCGACTCGCCGACTGCAGCGACGTGATTCGACATGGTGACCTCCCGCCAACCAGGCTAGGCGGTGATTCAATGTGAATCAAGCTGGGACGGGCCTACCGCTCCAGCAGGGTCTCGATGTGGCGGGACGCCATCAGGTCCAGGCCGACGTCGAGGTCCGGGCCGTAGGTGCGCAGGCCGAGCGCGAGGTGCTCGCGCATCCGCTCCCGGGCGAGCGCGACGTCGCGCGCCTGGATCGCCTCGACGATCTCGGGGTGGTGCGGCACGCCCGGCTCCCCGATCCGCGGGTCGGAGTTGGAGCGCAGCATCATCTCGAACATCATGCCGCCGATCGACGACAGCATGATGCGCAGCACCGGGTTGCCGCAGGCGGCGGCGATGGTGTCGTGGAACCGGAGGTCCTCGCGCGCCTTGTCGACGACGTCGCCGGCCGACTCCACGCGGTCCAGCGCCTGCACGATGGCGTCGACCTGCTCGTCCGTGGCCCGCTCCGTCGCCAGCCCGGCGATCTCGACCTCGAGCGGGATCCGGGCCTCGATGAGCTGCCGGACCGTCGGGCGCTCGGTGCGGTAGAGGGCGTCGTAGCCCCGCGCGTGCGCCGACGACTGCTCGGTGACGAACGACCCGCGGCCCGGCGCCACCTCGATCAGGTCCGTGGCCTCCAGGCGGCGCAGCACCTCGCGGATCACGTTCCGGCTCGCCCCGAACTGCACCGCGAGCTCGCGCTCGGACGGCAGCTTGGAACCCACGGCCCACGCCCCCGTGCGGATCTGCTGCTCGAGCTGACGCGCGATGTGCTCGGTGAGCAGGCCCCTGCGACCGGTCGTCCCCGCGTCACGGGGATCCAGCGGCGGCACGAGGGGGGATGTCATGCGTCGAGGATAAGCACCGGCGGGTCCGGCCCGGGCCCGACGGCGCAGCGAGGCGGCGCCGGCTACCGCTCTCCCCAGGGCCGATGGCGGCACCCGGCCGTCGCGCAGCTCATCGGACCGCTCGGGTGGTGCTTGTAGTAGTACCGGTCGAAGTCCTCGACGGCGATCATGGTCGGCTCCTGCTCGGAGCCGTCCCAGTCGTAGTCGAGATGGACCCACCCCGACTCGACGGACGTGATCGACCACGGCCGGTGGTTCTGGGACCAGACGCCGTTGCCGACCTCGACGCGGACGCCGTCCCTGGTCACCAGCCCGGAGTCCGACGAGGACGACGGCGAGGAGGCGCCGCTGCCGGACGAGCTCGACGACGTGTCGTCGTCCGCGACCTTGATCACGAACCAAATCACGACCCCGATGATCACGAACAGCTTGATCCAGTTGAGCGGCGTCTCTTCGACTCCGCCGTCGAAGAGCTGGCCGACGAACGGGACTGCCAGCACGCCGAAGGCAAAGAACCCGATCAGCAAGGCGGTGAACTCGAAGCCCCCGGGGTCATCCATGTCGTTCAGGATGAACACGCAGATCCCGAGGACGACCAGCAGAAAGACGTCGACCTGTTCCGCCGTGAACTGCTCCATCGCGCCCCCTGCGTCGCTGCGGTCGGTACCGGTCAGTCAGACGTGCTCGACGTAGCACCCCAGTCTCAGGCCTGACCGTTGTGTCCGGCAACAGCCACTTTGCGCCGCACGCCCAGCGCCGGGCTCAGCACTGCTCGTACGCGTAGGCCTCGTCGTCGGGGCCCACCAGGTCGCGGTCGCGCAGGATCGCCAGCGGGGCACGGTCCGGGTCGGCGCAGACGGCGTCGAACCCGTCCGGGAGGTTGTCGGTGTACTCGATCTGCAGCACGTTCTGCCCGTAGACGCCGGTGTAGGCGCCGCACTCGGCGTACGCGGCGCACTCCTCGGTGACGGCGAAGTCGAACCCGAGGTCGCGCCCCACCGTCGTCGCCTCGGCGGCGTTCTTCTGTCCGATGGCGAGGCCTGCCTCGTGCGCGAGGTCGATGTACGCGCCGGCCAGGGCCAGGGCGGCGTCCTTCTCGATCAGGCCGGTGCCCGGTTCGGTGAACCGCGTCCAGGTGTCGAGGTTGTCGATCTCGACGCCGGCGAAGCCCGCGTCGGCGCAGCCCGTGATCACGGGGCCGAGCAGGTCGAGGATGCGGCCGCGCTTGTCGTCGGTCGACGGGTCCAGGACGTACTCGTCGGGCCAGTCCGGGTCCACGACGAGCTCCCCCGCCGCGTCGTGGAGCAGCAGGTCCTCGTTGTCACCGAGCCAGAGGTCGGCCTGGTCGGGCTGGGTCTGGAAGCCGTTGACGTAGCAGATCCCGTAGGCGCCGTCCGCGGGATCGGCGGTGGCGTCCCGCACGACGACGTCGAGGCCGCCGTCCGGCTCGTACGCGGTGCCGAGCTGGTAGTCGAACCGGCCCGTCGTCGGCGGAAGGGTCACCGCGGCGTCGCCGGTTCCGGCGTCGGTACCGGCGCCCGCGCCGGCGTCGTCCGAGGCCGGAGCGCTGCTGGAGCCGGCCTCCGGGCCGGCCGCCGGGCTGCCCCCGCAGGCCGTGAGCACGAGGGCGACGAGGACGGCGACGATCAGCTGCGGCATCCGGCGATCGTAACGAGCGCGGCGGCAGGGCGAGGGTTGGCCGGCATGCCGCCGTCCGCCCCTCCCCTTTGAGGCCCGGGTTTCTTG
>NZ_JBHWZO010000154.1:0-15122 GCF_042728455.1 Promicromonospora sp. NPDC060204 | reverse complement strand
GCAGGGTACGTTGAGATCTCTGAGGTCTACCGGAATCTCCAAGGTCGTGGATTTGCACTTGAAGCTGTCACATTCGCACTCGCCAGCCTTGGAAAATATCGGCTCATTGAGGCCCCATTGGACGATTTTGACCCGGCTAGGTCTGATCGTGCGAGAATCACCAATGTGGGCGCCTACACGCTTGCGAATTTGCCAAGCTTGTTCACCTATAACGATGCGGTCGTTGTTGATACCCCAATTATTGACGCTTCGTACAGGCTTCGTGTGGGAGACCCTCGCTCTCTTGCGGATCGGGTATCGCGTGTTGAGATATTCCGTAATTATCTGGACTGGAGCTGGGGACAGTCGGATCTGGCGGGCCAGGGGTGGGATTGGTCGTCGGTCTCCCATGCGCTGAGCGGTGACCTCCGTCGCGTGGCCGAACGCGCTGGAGTGCCTTATCGGCCCGGGGCCTCGAACGGCGACTAGTTGTACTGACCCGGGACGTTGTGGAGCCGAGGATCTAGGGAGTCGGGCCATCTCGACAGAGTCGACGGTAGTGGTGCCTGGCCGCAACGGCGTAGTCGAGGAGTAGCACATGCACTTCGCAGGAATGAACGTCCCCGATGAGTTGGTCCAAGCTCATGCTGACGGCAGGGTGGTCTTCTTCGTTGGTGCTGGTGCTTCTAGGGGAGCGCCGACCTCGCTGCCGCTGTTCTCGGAGCTGACCTGTCGTATCGCTGACCTCGTGGGGGCAGCTCGACCGAACGAGAAGCAACTGGCGCAGCCCGACGTCTACCTTGGCGGTCTCGATGCCGACGAAGACGTCGACGTGCACGCGCATGTCGCGAGCGAGATCGCCCTGGGCCGTCGACGTAACAGGATGCACGACGCCCTCGCGAGCCTTGCCGCGGCCCCGGGAGTGATCCGGCTCGTGACAACCAACTTTGACAACTTCCTCGGCACTGCGCTGAAGGCCCAGGGGCATAAGTTCGCGATCCACAAGGCCCCGAGTATTCCACTCGGTGATGACTTCGAAGGGGTTGTTCATCTCCACGGACATGTGCACGAGCCTCGACGTTTGATCGTCACTGACGCCGATTTCGGCACCGCGTACATCACGAAAGGCTGGGCCTCAACTTTCCTCCGCGCACTATTCGCGGAGTTCACTGTCTGCTTCGTCGGTTACAGCCACGAAGACCGAATGATGGACTATTTCGCGCGGGGCTTGAGCGCTGCTGCCCAACCGCGGTTCATCTTCACTGACCGCACTGACGTCCTGCGTTGGAGAACCCTTGGTATCACACCGATCACCTACGACAAAGGTGCACACCATGTCCTTGGCAATGCTCTTGCTGACTGGGGTGCATGGTCGTCCAGCTCGCTCTTCGGCCGCGCGCAACGCATTCGGGCATTCCAGGGTGGCGCACCCCCGTCAGATCCCGACGACGCTGATTTCCTCGCCTCCGCATTGACAGACCAGTCCCTTGTGGATGAGGTGTGCGCGATAGCAAGGGGGGAGGATTGGGTCACGTGGATGGCTGCGCAGGCCCCCCTCAAGTCACTTGTCGGTAGTTCGACAATCTTGCAGCTGGATGATCAGTGTCTCGTCTCCCTAGCGCGATGGATGGCGCGAGAGGGCACCGACCCGGAATGCTGGCGTTTGGTCTACGACCTCGTGCGTGCCGGCGAACGAGTCCATTCCCGCTTGACCGAGGCCATCCTGCAGCGACTCGATGACCGCGAGGTCGACGTGGAGATACATTCCGGGTGGCTTCGTTGGGTGCTCAGTACTGACCTTGCGGGAAGCGAAGGCTGGCGAATCCACCTCGAATTCCTTTGGTCCTCAGACGTCGTGCTATCCGACCATGACACCATTCTGCTGCTCGATAAGGTTGTTGACAGTTGGTCGGCCCCAGGGGCGAATAGCTTCGGGCGTAGCCGAGGCTCGGACCTCCTGATTGAGGAGTGGCATCTGAAGGACGGAATCAACCGCAGGATGCTCGGGAAGGACGCTCGATTTCGGCGTGCGACACTTGCCTGGGCAACATCCTTCTTCGAACGAGCGCATCGGCTCGTAGCGATCGCGGACAGCTCGCTCGATACGTGGAATTTCGCGCGGTCGACGATTGACGGGGAGAACGAGCCGGGTCTGCACGATGCGGCCGATGTGCTGATCGACCTGGCCCGAGACGTGCTCGAGGCACACCGCGCCGAGGAGCCTGCGGACGCCAGCCTCTTCCGATCTATCTGGCTCATCAGCGAGGCGCCGCTGCTGCGACGAATCGCCCTGCACAGCATGCGGTTCGACCCGGGAATGCAGACTTCGGAGAAACTGGATCTACTCCTTGAGCGTGGACGGCTGTTCGACAGAGACATCCGACACGAGGCCTACATGCTTCTTTCTGACGTCGTTCCCTCGCTGGGCCCGGACGCAGTCGAGTCGCTTGTCGAGGCCGTTGTAACTCGCATCTCACACGATGACGAGCTCGCCGGCGATGAGCGGTGGGCCAGCGACGCCCGGGACTATCAGGGTTTCGTGCTGCTTGAGGGAATCTTGCGGGGATCTCCCACCACTGAGAGACCGGCCGTGTTGGGCGAGATTGCCGCACGGCATCCTGACTGGCACACGGATGGGAGTCTGGATCTTACCTCGCGTGCAATGTCGGGCTCGGAAGGCATCGAGGAGTCTTGGCCATGGCAGCCGGCCGAGTTCCACGACATGCTCGAGAAAGACGCCAGAGCTGCTCTGGGTCAGTTTGCTCAGGAGCCTCGTGTTGATGAATGGCATGGCTGGTGGGGCGCCGGCGATATGCTCACCCACACGGTCGTGCAGTGGCCTGACGACGGCGTGAGCATTTGGGGTCTGACCGACGACGCAGGGATACGAGCATCCGTTGTTGACGGGTGGTCCAAGGCGGAGCTCGATGAGGACCGACTGCAAGAGATCGGCAGGCTGATCAGCAAGGTCGACCTTGATGGGATGGCCCACAGCGTCATGCGACTGCTCTTGCCCTGGTCGAACGATGCGGAACATCGACGCCGGTGGGCCGCACGGGCCGACGGCAGGAACCTTGCACGCCGGGTCTTTCCGTACGTGGCGTCTGAGCAGTCGGGCATGAGTGGCGGCGACCTCATGTCGAGAGCGATCAACACCCCGGTGGGTCAACTCGCCGAGTACTGGGCAGGCGTGGCGATCGACGAGGCGCGCGCAGGGGTCTACCCCGGTGGCCTCCTCTCCGAGGAGGTCCGCTCGGCCCTCGAGGAATTACTTGACCGAAGCGCAGGCCGGCAATACGTCGAGGCTGTTCTGCTGCGGAATCTTCTTTTCTTCTACCGCGCGGACCCGACGTGGGCGCGCGGCCGCCTGCTGGCCCTGATCGATCCCGCGGGAGGCTCATGGGACGACCTAGAACAGGCCTGGCAGGTGGTCTTGAAGGGCCAGTGGGGTGAGGACCTGCTTGAGGCTGGCGTTCGGGACTGGATTGTGAAGTGCAGCGAGCACACGGCACCCAACTCTGCTTTAAGCCGGGATCTCCCGCGCTGGATCGCCAGCATTGCCATCAGCAGCACGATGGCCGATGCTGGCCGCCTCGACTGGCTCAGCCGCGTAGTCGCGGCGGGCGGCATCGATCTTAGAGTCAGCTGGGCCGAAGAATTCGGACGCCGATTTGCCGACTCTGATCTTGAGTCCCGGCTCACTCTTTGGAGGCGCTGGATCCGCGAGTACGTCAGGCGTCGCGTTTCTAGCGTTCCGCGAGTCCTGGCTCCCTCAGAGCTCACCGCGTTGGTCACTTTGGTGGCGGGGCTTCCTGCTGGAACGGAACTGACTGAGGGCATGAACCTTTTAAGCAAAGCACCGTGCGGACTGGCCCCCGCACCAAGAATGTCGCGTTTCCCCGTGACTGTTCAGGCTGTCGAGATCAATCCGAGTGGCTGGGCGGTGGTGCTCGCTCATCTCCTAGAATCAACAACCAAACTGGGGTTTGCCTGGGCTCGCGATCTGACTGCCATCATGGTCGTTCTCAGGGCCGATCCCGCGTCCTCGCACTCCGTGAGTAACATCGAGAATGCGTTGTTCCGGCTGGGGGTGAAGCTACCGAAAATACCAGACTAGCCAAAATGTGCTTAGTTTGACCTGGCCGGATGGCCACCACTCATGTAGCCGCGCGCGGAGGTGAGCAGGGGGACTCGGGGGTCGGCATCCTGATTGACCCGCGGAGTCCAACGATCGCCCTTGTACCCGTGGCTTTTGGGGGGGCGGACCGATAGTTGCTGCTCCTACGCCCAACGCCACTCGACCCCCGACAGAAACCCGACGGATTCAGTCGTCACTGACTGTCACCACTGGACTACAGTGGCACTCACGAGGGTGACTTCCCACCCCGCATCCATTGCGGGCCAGAGTCATCAGTGACAGACGTGCGTGGCCGCTACCTGCAGAAACGCCATCAGTGGAACGGGCGGGAGCTGGTAGGTATCCGCGGATCCAGGGGCCCGTCGTGCGGCTTAATTGCGTGCCGGCCTGGGAGCAGAGGGTCGCAGGTTCGAATCCTGTCACCCCGACCAGCGAAAACACGGTGGGGGAGTAGTTCGCTCCCCACCGTGTTCCCCACCGGGGCCCGTTCATGTCCGCACCTGGTAGGCCTGCGTCAATTACGGGTGAGGCGGTGGCACTGAGTGGCAGTACAGATCGTGCTCTGCATGGTTGCGTTCTTCGGCGCCTTTGGCCTCATCGGGAGCGCCTTCAACGGGCACTTCTGGGGTTGGGGCAAGCCTGCGGGCAGGTGGCTCGGGATCGTCTTCAACGGGACCATGATGGCTCTTACTTTCGAGCGAGTCCTGGACGAGGGCATGCTCGTCGTCTGGACGGTGTTGGTGTTCGCAGGTACGGGGCTCGGCATCGCACTAGGCGTGAGAGACCTCAAGGCCGCACGCAATCCCGCTCAGGAGCCCGCGGACCAGGCGGACTGACCGTCGACGCGCCCCGGTCACAGCCCGGCGGCCAGCCTCCGGACGACGTCGGCGGCCGGGCCCGTCGTCGCGTGCCGGTAGCCCGTGCCCGCCCACAGGTGGAGGCGGTCGGCGTCCCCGGAGGCCGCCGCCCGACGGCGTAGCTCGCGCGTGAGGTGGTGGATCGCGGGGTAACCCACGGGCGCGACAGCGTCGTGCCGATCGACGAAGCCGTTGCGCACGGCGCGCGCCGGCCGGCCGGTGAACGACCTGGTCACCACGGTGCCGCGGTCGGACGCCGCGAGCGCGGCCTGGTACGTCGCCGACGCGCCGGACTCGTCCGTGCGCAACAGCAGTGTGCCGACAGCGACGGCCTGCGCCCCGGCGGTCAGCAGCTCGCGCACGGCGTCGGGTCCGTCCACGCCGCCGGCCGCCACGAGCGGCAGGTCGACGGCGGCCGCGACGGCGCGGACCACCGACGTCGTCGGCGCGTCGGTCACCCGCCGGGCCGGGTCCCACGTGGCGCTGTGCCCGCCGGCCGCGGGGCCCTGGACCATGAGCCCGTCCACGCCGCCGTCGCGGGCGGCCGCGGCCTCGTCGGCGGTGGTCACCGAGGCGAGCACGACCGTGCCCGCCCGCCGCAAGGCGCGGATGTCCGCCGGGGCGGGCAGGTCGAACGTGAACGACACCACCGGCACCGGGTCGTCGAGCAGCAGGGCGAGCTTGTCCGGCCACCGGTCGTCGTCGTCCACCGGATCGGCGGAGAGTTCGACGCCCAGGGCGGCCGCCTCCGGGGCAAGCCGCCGGGCGTAGGCGGCGAACGCCTCGCGGTCCGGGCGCTCCGGCCCGGGGACGAAGAGGTTGACCCCGAACGGGCGCCCCCAGGCGCGTGCGGCGGCGACGTCGGCCGCGAGCCGCTCGGGCGCGAGGTACCCGCCCGGCAGGAAGGCGAACGCGCCGGTGTTCGTGGCCGCGGCGGCCAGCGCGGCCGTCGTCGCGCCGCCGGCCATCGGGGCCGCCACGATCGGCAGGTCGCTGCCCAGCAGGTTCGGGGTCGTCACAGTCGTGCTCCGTTCGGCGGGTCCGCGAGAGGCACCCTACTCGCCGGGACCCCGCGCGCCGCGCCGCCGTGGAACGAGCCGCAGACCAGCTCCCGGCAGCCTCACTCCGCGGGGTCCGAGGGCTCCCCGTTGGCCGAGGGCTCCCCGGTGATCACGGCCTCCCCGGAGCTCGCGAGGTCGTCGAGGAACTTGAGGACCACCTCCCGCTCCTCCGGCTTGAGGCGCGCGACCGCCTCGAACCGGTGGGCGTGGCTACGGCCGACGCTGCGCAGGGCGATCCGCCGGGTCTCCTCGGAGACCTCGACCGCGAGGCTGCGCCGGTCGGACGGGTGGGGGAGCCGGCGGACGTGGCCGGCGTCGGCCAGCCGGTCGAGCATCTTGGTGGTGGACGCCGACGTGATGCCCAGGTGCGCGGCGATCGCTCCCGGGGTCACGGTCTCGCCGCGGTGCTGGGCCGCGATGACGAACCGCAGGGTGCGCATGTCGGTCTCGCCGAGCTTCATGTAGCGGCGCGACGCCTCGCTCGTCCGGCGCTCGGCCTCGCGCCAGTCGCGCAGGCCCTCCAGCACGCGCACCACCTGGTCGACGTCGCGGTCGTCGAGGCCAGCACGCCGCACGATCTCCTCCTGCGGGTCCAGGACCCGGGGATCCAGCATGGACGGAGCGGGCGGCTGGGCCGGCTCGGGTTCACGAACCACGGTCGATCCCCTTTCACAAATTGCTGCCCGCACTTGAAGGTAGCCAGGCTAGGAATATTCTGCCACGAGGTGGGGTCAACTGACGCCCTCGGGCCAGCCCCTGCTCCGCGTCGGCGGGTGTGCCTATGGTCGTGTCGTAGGGGCAGCAGGCAGGTACGTCGCGAGGGGGCGGGGAGTGCCATGCGGGTGCGGAACAGCGGGCAGGCGCGCAACGGCGGAGACCGAGGGGCGGGCGTCGCGCGCCAGCTCCTGACGGTGTCGGTGGCGGCCGGCGTCGTGGTCCTGGTGGCGGGCTGCGGCATGTTCGGCCGCGGGCCGGACGGCGGGCACGACGGCGGACCGCCGCACGGCGGGATGGGCTCCGGGTCCGCCCCGGCGGGCGCGGGCCTGCCGCAGACGGACGAGCCGGCCGACCTGGACCCGGCGGACCTCACCACCGAGATCGACAACGAGTACTGGCCCATGGAACCCGGCACGCAGTGGGTCTACCGCGAGACCGACGAGAAGGGCCAGGAGCTGCGCGTCGTGGTGACCGTCACCAGCGAGACCAAGGAGATCGCCGACGGGTCCACGGCCCGCGTCGTCCGGGACACCGTGACGCGACGCGGCGAGGTGGTCGAGGACACCTTCGACTGGTACGCGCAGGACCCCGACGGCACGATCTGGTACCTCGGCGAGGACACGGCCGAGTTCGAGGACGGCAAGGTCACCACCACGGGGGGCTCCTTCGAGGCGGGCCTCGACGGCGCCCTGGCGGGCGTGATCATGCCCGCCGACCCTGCCGTCGGGATGGCGTACCGGCAGGAGTTCTACCGGGGCGAGGCGGAGGACAACGGTGCCGTGCTCAGCCTGGACGAGCAGGCCGAGGTCCCGGCGGGGCACTACGACGACGCGCTGCTGACCAAGGACACGATCACCATCGAGCCCGACGTGCTGGAGTACAAGCTCTACGCCCCCGGCGTCGGGCCGGTCCTCACGCTCGGGGTCTCCGGTGGGGGTGGCCGCGAGGAGCTGGTCGAGGTCGGCACGGTGCCGGCGGAGGTCGCGCAGGCGGCGGGCACGACGCCGCTCGGCGAGCGGTACGAGTGAGCCCGCCGCGCCGGTGCGCGGACGCCGGTCAGATCCAGCCGCGCTCCTCCGCCATCAGCACCGCCTGCTGACGGGTGTCCACGGCGAGCTTGCCCAGCACGGCGGAGACGTGGTTGCGCACAGTGCCCGGGGCGAGCGACAGGGTGCGCGCGATCTGCCGCGTGGTCTCGCCCTGCCGGCCGGCCCGCAGCACGTCCAGCTCGCGGTCCGTCAGCGGCGACCGCTCGTCGCGCAGCGCGTCGGCCGCGACCTCCGGGTCCACGTACCGCCCGCCCGCCGCGACGCGGCGGATGACGGCCGCGACCTCGTCGGCGGGGCGCGACTTGGGCAGGAAGCCGACGGCCCCCGAGGCGAGCGCCCGCCGCAGGACGCCGGGCCGGGCGTGCCGAGTGACGATCACGCAGCGCGTGGGCAGCGTGCGGTTCAGCCGCTGGGCGACCTCCACGCCGTCCAGGTGCGGCATCTCGAGGTCCAGCAGGCAGACGTCGGGCCGCAGCCGCTCGGCCTCGGCCACCGCCTCGGCCCCGTCGGCGCACTCGGCCACGACCTCGATGTCCTCCTCCAGCCGCAGCAGCGCGGCCAGGGCGGACCGGATCATCCCCTCGTCGTCGGCGAGCAGCACACGGATCATCGGGCCAGGCTACGGGCACGGCGTCAGGTGAGCTCCACGCGGGCCAGGAAGCCGAGCACTGCCGCGGCGAGCTCCGCGGGCGCCTCCAGGGCGGCGTGGTGGCCGACGCCGTCGAGCTGCGCCGTCGCGATCGGCGCCGCGGCCACCTGCGCCAGGGTGTTCGCGGTGAACGATCCGCCGCCCGCGCCGACCGCCAGCACCGGCACCCGGACCGGATGCTCCGCGGCGAGCGCCCGGAGCTCCGCGCCCTCGGTGAGCATCGAACGGTAGAGCCCGGCCGCGCCCCGCCAGGCGCCGGGGCGGGCGTAGGTGCGCGTGAACTCCGCCAGGTCCTCCTCCGTGACCGACCAGGGTGTCGCCGTCATGGCGTGGAACATCGCCGCGAGGAAGTCTTGCTCGCGCCCGGCGAGCAACAGGTCCGGTACACCCGGGGCCGCGAGGACGCCGATGTGCCAGGAGCCACCGTGCGTGACGTCCGCGAGGGCTTCGAGGCCGAAGCCGGCCAGGCCCGCCTCGACGGCGGTCAGGCTCAGCACGTCCTCCGGGTGGGTCGCGACCAGCCGCAGCGCCGTCCCACCCGCGATGTCCTGCACCGCGAGGTGGACCGGACCGAGGCCCAGGTGGGCGATCAGCCGGTGCAGGTCCTCGGCGGCGGTGGCACTGTCGTGGTCGTCGTCGGCCACGGCCGAGTCGCCGAAGCCGCGCAGGTCCACGGCGACGACGCGGTGGCCGGCCGCGAGGTGCGGGATCAGCCGGTGGAACGTCCACCAGGTCTCGGGGAAGCCGTGGACGAGCAGGATCGGCGACCCCGACGTCCCGGCGGAGACGTAGTGGAGCTGGGTGCCCGCGAGCTCGGCCACGTCGTGCACGACCCCGTCGACGGAACGTCCCGGCACGGTCTCGATCATGATGTCTCCCTTTTTGGACAACCAGGTTGTCCAGTCACATTAGACAATCAGGTTGTCGAAATCAACCCCCTTATCCTGGGCCCATGACTCGTTCGGGCGCCGACCTCGCTCTGCTGCTCCTGGGCGGTTACCGGACGCTCGTCGACGCGGTGGCCGCCGAGCTCGCCGCCGGCGGCCACGACGACGTCCGCCCTGTGCACGACTTCGCGATGCGGGCCATCGCGGACGGGGCGGACAACGCCTCGGAGCTGGGCCGCCGTCTGGCGGTCTCGAAGCAGGCCGCGGCCAAGACGATCGCCGTCCTGCTGGAGCGCGGCTACGTGCGGCGCGGCACCGACCCGCAGGACGCGCGGCGCAAGCGGATCGAGGTCACCCCGCTCGGCTGGGAGGTCATGCACCGCGGCGAGGCGATCTTCGACTCCCTCCGCGAGGACTGGGCCCGCCGGATCGGCGCGGAGGAGCTCGCGACCCTCGAACGGCAGCTCGCCGCCCTCGTGGGCGACACCCCGGTCAGCCCCGACGCCGCCGGCCGCGCCGCGCTCGACTGACCCGTACCGGCGGGCCGGCACGGCCGGCCGGGAAGCCGGCCCCGGCGCTCGACATGTCGGTTCCGCCCGGCGCTGCCAGCATGGAAGTGCACTGTCCCGGTGTGCAGGAGGTGCGTCGTGTCGTCTTTCCTCTATCGGCTCGGCCGTATGGTGGCCCGGCACCGCGGCCTGGTCGTCCTCGGATGGGTCCTGGTGCTCGTCGTGTGCGGCGCCGCGAGCGCCCTCCTGAACAAGGGCACGGACGACACCTTCACGATCCCGGGGTCGGAGTCGCAGGACGCGATGGACCACCTCGACCACGTCTTTCCGCAGGTCAGCGGCACGTCGGCGCAGCTGGTGCTGCTGGTTCCGGAGGGGCAGCAGGTCGACACGGCCGCGACCCGGCAGGCGGTGTCGGACGCCGTGGACCGGATCGGGGACGTGGCGCAGGTGGAGGTGGCGTCGGACCCGTTCGACCCGGACGTCAACGACGCCGTGTCCGACGACGGCCTGGCGGCGAACATCGGGGTGCAGCTCAAGGTGGACTCGACGCAGGTCAGCGACGCCACGCTGACCGACCTGAGCGGGATCGCCGACGATCTCGCGGGTGAGGTCGGGGACGGCGCGAAGGTCTACACGGGTGGGGACGCGTTCGCCGACCGCATCCCGGGGCTGAGCTCCACGGAGGCGGTGGGGCTGCTCATCGCGCTGGTGGTGCTGCTGCTGATGTTCCGGACGATCATCGCGGCGGTGATGCCGCTGGTGACGGCGGTGGTGGGCGTGGGCGTGTCCGTCTCCCTGGTCTACCTGGGGACCCTCTTCGTGCCGGTCTCCTCGACCGCGCCCATGCTCGCGGTGATGATCGGCCTGGCGGTGGGCATCGACTACGCGCTGTTCCTGCTGTCCCGGCACCGCGACCAGCTCGCCGAGGGCCTGTCGGTCGAGGAGTCGATCGCGCGGGCGACCGCGACGGCGGGCTCCGCGGTGCTCTTCGCGGGGCTGACGGTGCTCATCGCGCTGCTCGGCCTGTCGGTGGCGCGCATCCCGTTCCTGACGACGATGGGTGTCTCGGCGGCGCTCGGCGTGGCCGTCGCGGTCAGCGTGGCGGTGACGCTCGTGCCGGCGCTCCTCGCGTTCGCGGGGCGGCGGATGGTGCCCAGGTCCCGGCGCGGGGGCGCGGCCCCGAACCAGGAGGCGGAGGGCCGGCCGGAGGGTCGGCCGGAGGGCCAGGGCGAGCGCCCCCGACGTCGTCCCCGCCTCCGCAAGCCCCGGGTCGCCCGGCCGTGGGTCCGCTTCGTCACGCGCCGGCCGCTCGTCACGATCGCGATCGTGGTGGTCGGGCTCGGCGCCCTGGCCGTGCCCGCGGCGAACCTGCGGCTCGCGCTGCCGGACAACGGCAGCCAGGAGGCTGGCTCGCCGGCCCGCGAGACGTACGACGTGGTGGCGGAGCACTTCGGCCCCGGCTTCAACGGGCCGCTGCTGGTGACGGCGGACGTCATCCAGTCCACCGATCCGTCCAAGCTGGTCGACGACCTCGCGGACGAGATCCGCGACCTCCCCGGCGTCGCGGCGGTGCCGCTGGCCACGCCCAACGAGAAGGGCGACACGGGCATCATCTCGGTGGTCCCGACCACGGCGCCGGACGACGCGCGCACGGACGAGCTGGTCGAACGCCTCCGGGACCAGGAGCCGCACTGGCTCGCCGAGCACGACGCGCAGACGGCGGTCACGGGCCTGACCGCCGTCGGCATCGACGTCTCCGACCGGCTGGGCGCGGCGCTGGTCCCGTTCGGCCTGCTGGTGGCCGGGCTCTCGCTGGTGCTGCTGGCCATGGTGTTCCGCTCGGTCTGGGTGCCGGTCAAGGCGACCGTGGGCTACCTGCTCTCGATCGGGGCGGCGTTCGGCCTCACGTCGCTCGTGTTCCAGGAGGGGCACGGCGCCGCCCTGCTCGACGTCGCGCACGTCGGGAGCGTCGTGAGCTTTCTGCCGATCATCCTGATGGGCGTGCTGTTCGGCCTCGCGATGGACTACGAGGTCTTCCTCGTCTCGCGGATCCGCGAGCACTACGCCCACCACGGCGACGCGCACGAGGCGATCGAGGAGGGCTTCGTCTCGGCCTCCCGGGTGGTCGTCGCGGCGGCGCTCATCATGTTCGGCGTCTTCGCGGCGTTCGTGCCGGACGGCAGCGCCACCCTCAAGCCGATCGCGTTCGCCCTGGCCGTGGGCGTGTTCATCGACGCGTTCGTGGTCCGGATGACGTTCGTGCCCGCCGTGCTCGCGCTGCTCGGGGACCGGGCCTGGGGCCTGCCGCCCGCGCTCGACCGCCGGCTGCCCGTGTTCGACGCCGAGGGCGACGGCCTGCTGCACGAGCTGCGCCTGGCGGACTGGCCCGCGCCGCACAGCGACGAGGTGATCAGCGCGCAGGCCCTCAGCCTGGATGACGACCGCGGCCGCCCGGTCTACCGCGACGTCGAGCTGCACGTGCCCCGGGGCGAGGTGCTGGTGCTGCACGGGTCCGGCGCGGTGGGCAAGTCGGCCCTGCTGCTCTCGCTCGCGGGGCGCGTGACCCGCCACCGCGGCGACCTGAAGGTGCTCGGCCAGGTGCTGCCCCAGCACGTGCACGCCCTGCGGCCGCACGTCGCCGTCGTCGACGGGCGCGGCGACCTCGACCCCGCGGGCCGGGTCACCGAGGCGCTGGCCCGCGACGTCGAGCTGATCCTGGTCGACGACGCAGACCTGGTGCTGCGCTCCGAGGCCCGCGCCCGGCTGCGCGACCAGCTCGCCTTCCGCGTGACCTCCGGCGGTCTGCCCGCCACGTTCGTCCTGGCCTGCCAGGACCCCGACCGGGTGGTCGACCTGCTCCCGCTGGAGGCCACCCAGCTCTACGCCATGACCCACCGACCCGCAGAGGTCCTGTGATGACCATGTCGTTCGCCGCCTCCGCCCGGTCCCTGACGACCCGGCCCCTGACCTGGCGCACCTGGACCGCCCTGGTGGCCGTGCCGCTGCTCGTCATGGGCCTGCTCACCTGGGCCTTCTGGTCCCCGGGCACCGACCACCAGACCGCGCAGGCCGCCGTCGTGAACAACGACGAGCCCGTGACGGTGAACGGGCAGCAGGTCCCGCTCGGCCGCACGCTCGCCGGGAACCTGACCCACGACGACGACTCCGCGTACGCGTGGGTGCTCACCGACGCCTCCGACGCGCGCGACGGGCTGCGCGGTGGCACCTACGCCGCCGTCGTCACCATCCCGAAGGACTTCTCCGCCCAGGGCATGTCGGCCGCGACGGCGGACGACCCGATGGACGCCGTCCAGGCCGGGCTGCAGGTGCAGACCACCACGGCCGCCGGCGTCGCGGACCCGTACCTGGCCGGCGGCGTGGCCGACGACACCCAGGACGCCCTGAACCAGACCGTCGTGGAGTCCTACCTGGGCAACATCTACGGCAGCTTCACCACGCTGCACAAGCAGCTCGGGGACGCCTCGGACAGCGCCGGGCAGCTCGCCGACGGCACCGCCCAGCTCAGCGACGGGGCCGACGAGCTGTCCGGCGGCGTCGACCAGGTGGCCGACGGCGCCGACGAGCTGTCCGGGGGCGCCGGGGCGCTCGCCGCCGGGACCGGCCAGCTCGCGGCCGGGGCTGCGGGGCTCACCTCGGGCACGTCCGCGCTGGCCGGCGCCACCGGCGAGGTCGCCGCCGGGGCCGGGCAGGTCGCCGACGGCACGGCCGCGCTGTCCTCCGGCCTGGACGACGCCGCGCAGCGCGCAGCCCGGCTCCCTGCGGCCGCCCAGGAGCTGGCCGACGCCGCAGGTCGGGTCGCCGACGGCAACAAGCGACTCGCGGACCGGGTGGTCCCGGTCGCCAACCGGGCGATCGACGGCCTGGACCGGCTCCCCGACACCCGCGACGTCGTCGCCGAGCTGGACCGGCTCGCCGAGCGGTGCGGTTCGAGCGTCGTGGCCGACCGCGACTTCTGCCAGGCGCTGGAGCGCGCCGCCGGCCGGGCCGACTCCGCCGCGCAACGCATCGAGGACGGCAAGGCCCGGGTGCGCGCCGACGTCGAGTCCGCGCGCGACGCCGTCCAGGCGCTGCGCACCGGCTCGCGGCAGGTGGCCCGGGGCAACGCGGAGCTGGCCACGCGGTCCGCCGAGCTGGCGGCCGGGATCGCCTCGGCGGCGAGCGCTGCCGACGACCTGAATGCCGGGGCGCAGGGCGTCGCGTCGGGCGCCCGGCAGGTCGACGGCGCGGCGGGGCAGCTCGCCACGGGGGCCGCGGACCTCGACACCGGGGTGGCGCAGACGAACGCGGCGGCGCAGGAGGTCGCCGTCGGCGCGAACGGGCTGGCCACGGGCGCGGACGAGCTGGTGCCGGGCGCGGACCAGGTCGCGAGCGGCGCCCACGACGCGGACGACGGCGCGCACCAGCTCTCCTCGGGGCTGTCGGACGCCGTCGAGCAGGTGCCCACGTACACCGACGACGAGCAGGACCACCTGTCCACCGTGGCGGCAGACCCGACGACGTCGAGCACCACGTCCGCGGCGTTCGGCGTGCTGTCGATCGCGCTGTTCTCCGCGCTGGCGCTGTGGGCCCTCGCGCTGGTGACGTACCTGGCGACGCGCCCGCTGCCCGCCGGGATCCTGACGTCGCGCGAGCCGACGTGGCGGCTCACGCTGCGGGCCGCGGTGCCGGGGTCCATCGCGGCGGCGAGCGCCGCGCTCGTCATCTCCGCCGTCGCGATCCCGGTGCTGCGGCTGCACCTGTCGGCGGCGGTCGGCTTCGTGCTGGTCGCGCTGCTCTCGGCGGCCACGTTCGTGGCGCTCAACCAGGCGCTGGCCGCGATCTTCGGCCCGGCGGGGCGGCTGGCGTCGCTCGCGGTCGCGGTGCTGACGGTGGCGACGGGCGTGGTCTCGACGCTGCCGGGACCGCTGTACGCGCTCGGCGACCTGCTGCCGACGCACGGCGCGATCGTCGCGCTGCGGGCCGTGACGGCCGGCGACGCGAGCCTCGCCGGCGGCGTCGCGGCGCTGGCGGCCTGGCTGGTCGTGGGGCTGCTGGCCACGATCGTGGTGACCGACCGCCGCCGGTACGTGTCGCCGCGCCGGCTGCGGCTGGACGCCCCGGACGCCCCGGCCGCGGAGGCGCGGCCGGCCCCGGCGGCGTAGGGGCGCGGGCGCCGTCGGCGTAGGGCTGGGCGCCGTCGGCGTAGGGCCGGACGCCGTCGTCCGCGTCGCTTCCTCCCTTCCCTTTGAGGCCCTGGTTTCTTCGCTTTGAGG